>JBOGEW010000089.1:0-6346 GCA_050742075.1 Acidimicrobiia bacterium | reverse complement strand
CCTCATGCCACGGTGATCCGTGCATCATCTCCGGCGTCATTTCCGAAATCCCTTCCGTCAAGCCGGGGTGAATGCCCGATCCTGCGATGGAGCCTGAGATCACGATGAGCTTGCGCACCAGATCGGGCTCTTTGATCACCGCCCGCAGCGCCACTCCCGCGCCCATGCTGTAGCCGAGGAGGTCGGTGGGTTCGATTTCCAGCTGGCGAATAGCCACGGCGACATCATCGGCCATCGTGTCCAACGACAACACACGATCGATATCGGCCGTGCGGCCATGACCCTGCAGCTCGAGCCCGATGACTTGCCGGCCCTCGGCTAGGGGAGGAAGGAGCCCGGCAAACGAGGTCCCGATCGCCGAGAAAGCGCCGTGCAAGAGCACCAACGGTTTCCCGGTTCCCCAGATCTCGTAATACATTCGCAGGTCGCCCACCGGCAGGTATCCCGTCCTATTCGCGGTTTTCGTCATTCGCAGCTCTCCCAATTGCCGTCCTAGCGAGCCTACGAATGCGGTGAAACTTGACGAAATCCCTGAGTCCTATAAATTTCAACGGTTGTTGAAACGGAGAGGACATGTGGGCGATGATCCAAAAGGAGTTCCGACAGGTCCGGCGCGACCGGCGCACCCTGGGGCTCATGATCGCCATGCCGGTGATGCTGCTCGTGGTCTTTGGGTACGCCGCCAGCTTCGACGTTGAAGAGATCGCCACCGTTGCATATGGGCCTGGCGCAGAAACGATCGCCGCCCTACTACCGGAACCCTTCGAAGTTGCAGAAGTCGATTCGTCCGCCGACGCCACCGACGCTGCCTCGCAGCTGCGCCAAGGCGGCGTGGTGGTTGCCTTCATCGCTCGGGAGAGCGCCCCCCGGGCGCTAGTTGACGGCTCTCAACTATTCGCCGCCCGGGCGGCGGTTCAGGCGCTCACCGTTCTCGCTGAGCAAGTTCCGGGTGGCCTCGAGTACGAGGTCCTCTTCAATCCCGAGCTTGACACCTCGGCCATTCTCATTCCCGGCCTGGCCGGGCTCATCCTGCTCTTCATCGGCACTCTCCTCACCAGCCTCGGCGTAGTGCGCGAGAGGCAGGCCGGGACGCTCGAACAGCTAGCGGTGATGCCGCTTCGACCTCGGGACGTCTTCATCGGCAAGGTCGCCCCCTACTTCTTTGTGGCTGCCTTCGACTTGGCCGTGGTTCTGGTGGTCGGCACGCTTCTCTTCGATGTCCCGTTCAACGGGAACCCTTTGGTCCTCGGTCTCGGCGCTCTCATCTTCCTTTTCGTCACCCTTGGATTCGGAGTGCTGGTCTCGACTGTCTCTGAGAATCAGGGACAGGCCGTGCAATTGGCTTTGATCACGCTGCTTCCGCAGATCCTCCTCTCCGGAATCATCTTTCCGCTCAGCTCGATGGCGCCCGGAGTCCGCTGGATCGGCTATCTCCTCCCTCTCACGTACTTCAACCAAATAGCCCAGGGAGTGATGCTGCGAGCCGCCACGCTGGCCGATCTCGCCCAACCGTTCGGGCTCTTGATCGGCTTGGCTTTGGTGGTCTTCGGGCTCGCCACCCTTCGCTTCCGTCGCGACCTCGGTGCGCAGGAACGAAAGGTTGCCCATGCCCGCTGATCACTTTGGGGTCGACGACTTGACCGCGACGATCGGCGGGCACAAGGCGCTAGAAAATGTCTCGCTCTCGATCGAGCCGGGCAACGTGCTGGCAGTCATCGGTGGCGACGGCGCCGGCAAGACAACTCTATGTCGGGTGCTGGTCGGTTTGCTGGCGCCGACCTCTGGCGCAGTCCAGTTGCCGAGTTCAATCGGTTATCAGCCTGCCGGCTCCGGCACCTGGGGCGATCTCACTGTTCGAGAGAACCTCCAGTTTGTCGCCGACGCCTATCGAGTGCCGGCGGCCGAGTTCTCCGATCGCCTTCCGCCCCTCCTCACAGCCACCGGACTTGACGAAGCTTCTGATCGCTTGGCAGCCAACCTCTCAGGAGGCATGCGCCAGAAGCTGGGAGTAGCCATGGCCCTCGTTTCCCAACCTCGATTACTCGTGCTCGACGAGCCCACGACGGGAGTCGACCCAGTGAGTCGGGCCGAGCTTTGGCAGCTGATTTCGAAGGCAGCGGCAGAGGGCACCGCGGTGGTGATGACCACTACGTACTTCAACGAGGCCCGGCGCGCCAGCCAGGTGCTCGAACTCGACGAAGGCAGATCGAGCCCGAGCGAATCGAATGCCCAGCTCGACGTCGCCCTCCGCAAGAAATCGAACGATTCGGAGGCAAGCCTCTTGGTGACGGCAACCGGTGTGGTCAAATCGTTTGGAACCATTCGAGCGGTGGACGGGATGTCGCTCGAAGTGCGCTCGGGTGAAGTGGTGGGCCTCCTCGGTGGCAACGGCGCCGGCAAGACGACATTGATCCGTTGCTTGCTGGCACTCACTCGCACCGATTCGGGGCACGTGGAAGTTCTCGGACAGGCTCCCAATCGCGATGTACTTCGCCAGGTCGGTTATATGCCCCAGGGGTTGGGGCTTTACGCCGATTTGAGCGTGGCCGAGAATCTGGATTTCCGCCGGCGGATCTATGGCACCAAGACTCGGGAAGGCGACAACCGCCCGCGAGCACCGGTCGGCGAGCTGCCTTTGGGCGAGCAACGGCGAGCGGCATTCGTGGCGACGCTAGCCCACTCTCCGCGCCTGCTGGTGCTGGACGAGCCGACGTCGGGAGTGGGACCCAAGGGACGATCCGAGTTGTGGGCCACCATCCGAGAGGCGGTGGCGGCCGGGGCAGGAGCATTGGTGACGACTCACCATCTCGAGGAGGCCGAACATTGCGACCGACTGGTCATGATGGCGGCCGGTCGCGAGGTGGCCTCGGGATCATTGGAGGACGTGATCGGCGGGCGCAAAGCAACGGTCGTGGAGGTGGGAAACCATCCGGCCGCCTTTGACGCGTTGGGCGCGGCCGGATATTCGGTCGCGCTAGACGGGACCGACCTCCGGCTCCCAACCGACGAGCTGGAATCGGTTTCGGCAGTTTTGTCGCGGGCGGGGCTCACAGCCATTGTCCGCGAAGTCCCGGCGTCGCTCGAGGAGACGTTCGTGGCTCTGGCCCAGTGACAAAGAAAAAGCGAGGGCCAAGGCCAGAAGGAGCAACGACCCGCGAGGACATCCTCGAGGCGGCGCGGGCGACCTTCTCTGAGGTGGGCTACGACCGCGCCACGATCAGACGCATCGCCTCCTTTGCGGAGGTCGACCCGGCTTTGGTCATGCACTATTTCGGAAGCAAAGAGGAGTTGTTTGCGGCCGCGGTGAAGCTACCGATGTCTCCCGAGCAGGCATTCGGGCATATCTTTGAAGGTCCGCCCGATGAACTCGGGACCCGGCTGGCCACCCTCTTCTTTGGGATTTGGGAGATCCCCGACACGCGGGAAGCGCTCATCGGCCAGCTGCGGATGGCGCTCACCACCAATACCCCGCCCCCGATGCGCGACTTCCTCGCCGAGGCGGTTCTCTCGCGAATCGAGAAGGGCGTTAGCGGCCCCGATGCCTCACTACGGGTCGAGCTGGCCGCTTCCCACCTGATCGGGGTGGCGGTGATTCGTTATGTCCTCCGTCTCGAACCGCTGGCCTCGACCCCCATCGAGCGGTTGGTTTCGGAAATAGCCCCTCGGATCACGTCGTATCTCACCAAAACCTAAGGCTATAGGCCGTGGTTTCCGCAGCCCATAACCTTAGGTTTCGGATTAGTCGGGGATCTTGACGTACTCGAACTCGATCGGCTGGCCGAGCACGCCCTTCGACGGACGGGCGATCCACGAGGCGAATTCGCCAATCTCGTAGCGGGGCTGCATCAACTCCTCGATGAAGGCCGCGTCATCACCGGTCGGCAGCCACTCTTTGGCTCGTGCCCTGTGCGCCTCGCCGTCGAGCACCTCACCCGAAGGTCCGACGGGAAGTCCGGCGAAGTCGCCCACCTCGCGGTTGAAGGCGATGTGGGGCAGCCGCAACTCGAAATCGATCCCATTCTCGGCGATGTCGCGGTTCCAGCGACGGATCCCGCCGGCGCAGTCCTCGACGAAGTCGTCGCGGAGGCGAGCGTTGAGACCATTGAGTGCCGGCACCTCCTCTGAGACGAAGCCGTCCTTCATCATCTTCATCACCGGATAGGTGGCGTTGTGCAACTTGTGGTCGTCGTGGATCTGATCTTCGTGATAGCGCGCCTTCAGGCCAGCGGTGTAGTAGTTGGCGGCGTTGGTCGACTCCTCTGAACCGAAGAGGTCGAGGGTGAGCGAGAAATGGAGGTTCATCTTCCGCTGGATCAAGGGCAGATCGATGACGCCGAGAGCACGAACCCGGCCGACATCGTTGGGATCATCGACCCCGGCTTCCTTCATCGCCTCAGCCGTCCGACGGATGATCCGACCGCATCCGGTGTCACCGACGAACATGTGATGGGCTTCTTCGGCGAGCATGAACCGACAGGTGCGCGAAAGCGGGTCGAATCCCGATTGGGCCAGCGACTCGAGTTGCATCTTCCCATCGCGATCGGTGAAGAAAGTGAACATGAAAAAGGAGAGCCAGTCCGGGGTCTTCTCGTTGAAGGCACCGAGAATGCGGGGCTGCTCCTCGGAGCCGGACCGGCGGCGAATCAACTCTCCCGCTTCTTCGCGCCCGTCACGCCCGAAATACTTTTGCAGCAGGTAGACCATCGCCCAGAGGTGGCGACCCTCCTCGACATTCACCTGGAACAGGTTGCGCAAGTCATATAGAGAAGGTGCGCTATTTCCCAGGAGGCGCTGCTGCTCGACCGAAGCGGGTTCGGTGTCGCCCTGAACGACGATGAGCCGCCGCAGCATGGCCCGGTATTCACCGGGTACTTCCTGCCAGGCGGGCTCACCGTAATGATCGCCGCAGGGGATCACCCGGCCGGCTTCGGGTTGGGCGAGGAGGACGCCCCAGCGATAGTCGGGCATCTTTACGTAGCCGAACTTCGCCCAGCCGCTCTTGTCGACCGAGATCGCGGTGCGAAGCCAGACATCAGCGGTCTGAAAACCTTCCGGTCCCATGTCCATCCACCAATCGATGTATCCCGGATGCCACTCTTCGAGTGCCCGCCGTAACTTGGGGTCTTCGGATAAGCCCACATTGTTGGGGATCAAAAGGTCATAGTCGACGTTGGTCATCAGGTCCTCCTTTGATCGAGGCTCGGCCGCCGCCCACTGCCGTAGGAGCGAAGCGTGCCTTCCGGGCCCGATGCGTTGGGGCGGTAGAACACCCAGTTCTGCCACGCGGTCAGGCGGCCGAAGATCTTGGTTTCCATCGTCTCGGGACCGACTAGTCGCAGATTCGCCTCCATGGCGGTGAGCGCGTCGGGACTGAAAGCCGACCTCTCCTCCAGGAAGAGTCGGATTTCGTCTTCCCAGTCGATGTCATCGAAAGCAAACGTGGCCAGCCCCAGGTCGACCGCAGCCTTGGCATCGAGGTCCTCGCCCACCGTGCTGCTCAGGGCAGCCAGGTCCTCGTCGCGTCCCCAGAACCTGGTCGCCAGTCGACTGAGGCCGTTGCCCATCGTCAGCACGCCGAGATTCATCCCCGTGAGTCGAATGTGAGGGCCATCACCGTCGTCGCCGAGATGCATGTAGACCCGGTCCGAGGCAAGGGGGATCTCGGTCAGAAATCCGACGAAGCAGCTACCGGGCTCGATCAGAGTGACGACGGAGCGAGCGGTCATGTCGAGCCGTTTCAGCGTCCGCCCGAGCAAGAGCACTACCTCTCGGGCCAACCATTGGTGACGATGGTCGAGGAGAAAGATGTCGTATCCGGCGACCCCAGCAGGGTCTCCGGAGGTCCGAAACAGGAGGGTGCCGATTTCGGGCTCGTTGAATCGCAGGTGAAGCAGAGCGTCGTCGAGCTGTCGCCCGACGGCCAGTGGCCAAAACGAATCGCCGACCTCCGACAGGCCGACTGGATCGGCGGGAGGCGGAACGGTGGGACCCTTGATGGTTACGGAAGCAGTCTCCGAGCGGCGATCGATCGTGACCGTGACGCTCTCGTATTCGATGTGATCGTCCCCAATCTCGCGTGGCAGGTCCCGGAGCTCGATCCCTTCTGTATCGGAGGGCCGATCCGTGGTCCGGGCAGCGTCTGTCACCCTCGCCTCCACCTCGGCAGCAAAGCGCGAGCGGGGTATCAGCTCGTCAACGAGGTTCCACTCCAGTGCCCGGCGACCCTTGATGCCTTCTTCGGTGGTGCACAGAACATCGGCCCGATCGCGCAGCACATGTCGCTTGTCGGTCAACCGGGTCAAACCGCCGGTCCCGGGCAGTACTCCGAGAAGGGGCACCTCTGGCA
>JBOGEW010000088.1:0-6974 GCA_050742075.1 Acidimicrobiia bacterium | reverse complement strand
GTCCTCGACCCCTATGCCTACCACACCACTTCACCCGCGAACCTAAGGCTATAGGCCGTGGTTTCCGCGGCCTGTAGCCTTAGGTTTCGCTAAAAGCCGCGGACTGCCCCACCGTCGACGCGGATCACCGAGCCCGTGACATAGGAGGCGCGGTCCGAGCACAGGAACACCACGACGTCGGCTAACTCCTTGGCAGCGCCCAGGCGCCCGAGCGGAATGGCTGCGAGATGATCGGCGCGGATCGCTTCCGCCGACGCTCCTTCATGGGTTGCCCGCCACGATTCGAAACGCCGGTAGGCATCGGTGTCGAACTGGCCGGGCACGACCACATTGACCAGAACCTCGGGCGCCAGCTCAATGGCGAGGGACCTGGCCAGGGCCGCAACTCCGCTTCGAAAAACGGACGAGAGCGCCAGCTCGGGCGTCGCCTCGAGGACCGAACGGGCGGTCAAGAAGATCAGCCGCCCCGCCCCGCTGCCCCGGAGATGGGGAGCCGCCGTCCGAGCGGCGCGCAGAGCCGGTCGCAGCATCGACCCGAAAGCCGCCTCGTCAGCTGGATCGCTTTGCTCGAGAATTCCTCCGGGCCTGCCCCCGCCGGTGTTGACCACCAGGATCTCCAGTCCACCCAGCGCCTCGATCGCCTCGGCTACCACCCGGTCGACCTCAGCGGAGACGTCGCCAGCGATAGGAATCGCACCGATTTCGGCCGCGGCCACCTGAAGTCGGTTGGCATCACGGCCGTTGATCGCTACCGAAGCGCCCTCGGTCAGCAGGCCGGTGGCGATGGCTTTGCCGAATCCCGATGACGAGCCCAGTACCAAAGCTCGCCTCGAAGCCAGACCGAGGTCCACCTATCGCAGAGACACGTAGACCTGCCCGTTTTCCTCTTTGACGGGGTAGGTGCGGACTGGTCTCGTGGCGGGAGGGTTGGTGGGCTCGCCCGTGGCGAGGTCGAAGACCGATCCATGACACAGGCAGATCAACCCCCCATTGTCGACCTTGCCCGAGGCAAGGTGGCAGGCGAGGTGAGTGCAAAGGTTGTGAAGTGCAAACGCCCGGCCCTGGTACCGAGCTATAGCCAATTCCACTCCTTCGACCTCAAAGCGCCGAACTATCCCTTCGGGTACTTGGCCGGAGCGCGCCGCCCTGACGTAGGCTCCAAGGGCGTCGGGTCCGACCGGCACGGGATCCACTTCCGGCTCGGGAGGCACCAACAGCTCGCCGAGATCTTGGTCCTCGTCGGCGAGCACGGACGGGTCAATCTTGCGGCGCTCGGTGATAAGCGATTTGGCCACTAGCACATCTGCGCCTCTGTCGATGGCGAAGGCAGCCTCCACCAAACCGTCGAGCATATAGAAGACGACGAAGTCGCGGTCAGCGACTGACCCTCGGACAACAGTCTGATCCCATTTTTCGGCGTGGCCGACGTACTGGTAGCTGTGGTCGTATTGATCCGACCAGAACCAATGGGCATCGACGTACGGTGTCCGAATTCCGAGCATGTTGCGCGCCGCGGCCGTGCCGTGGCGAGTCGCGTTGTCGAAGTGCTCCACTCGCATCCGGCGGTCGAAGATCGGGTGGTAATGATTGGCGACATCACCGGCTGCGAATACGCCCTCAAGTGACGTCCGGCAGAATTCGTCGACCCGGATGCCGTTGCCGACGGTGATTTCCGACACCCGGGCGATCTCGACATTGGGCTGCATGCCGATGCCGACCACCACCGCGTCTCCCTCGATTCCCTCTCCGGTAGTGGGCCGGACTACCACGCCTTGACTTGTCTCTTCGATTGACTCCATTCCCGTTCCAGTGCGAAGGTCTACTCCGTGGTATCGGTGGACCGCTGCGGTTACCGCTCCGAGTTCCTTACCGAGGACTCTTTCCATCGGTTCCTCCAGTGCCTCGAGCACGGTCACTTCGGCCCCCGCAGCCCGTGCGGAAGCAGAGACTTCCGACCCAATGAAGCCAGCCCCGACGATGATGATCCGTCGGTTTTTGCCGAGATATGAGCGGAGCACATCCGACTCTTCCAAAGTGCGTAAGTAAAGGATTCTTTCCCCGATTGCGTCGGGTAGCCGGCGCGCCCGGCCGCCGGTGGCGATTAAGACGGCGTCGCCTTGGATGCGAGATCCGTCGGCCAGGATCACATCGCGTGAACCACGATCGATCTCCTTCGCTTCGACACCAAGGCGCAACTCGACCTGGTTTTCTTCGTACCAGCCGGGATCGACCGACCAGACGTCGGAGAGCGGCGCCGCCCCCTGGAGATACTCCTTGGAGAGCGGTGGGCGTTGATACGGGGGATGGGACTCCTCGCCAACTATCACGACTTCGCCGTCGAAGCCCTCCCGGCGTAACGCTCTGGCGGCCGAAGCGGAGGTCTGGCCGCCACCGACTAACACGAACCTCTTCATCGTTCCCTCCTGAACTCACAACCGCTCATGCCTGATCGACCTTGGCGCCGCGCAGCACCGGCCACCGGTCCTCTGGGGCCGGAGCCTCGGAGCGCACCCGCGGCTCGGGGTCAACGTATACCTCGCCACCCTCCACCTTCACCGGAAAAGTGGGCTGACATTCGGCCCACTCGTCCACCCAACCGGTCGGGAGGTCGAAGGCCCATTGATGTCCGGGGCAGACGACCTTTCCCTGGAAGACGAGGCCCTTCGATAGATTTCGTTGCTTGTGAATGCAAATGTCACGCAAGGCGTAGACGTAGCCGTCGTCAAGGAACAGGGCGATAGCGGTTCCGCCGGCTTCGGCCAGAAGTTTCTTGCGGCGTTGGAGCTCCTTGAGATCCGCCACCTTCACCCAATCGGCCACACCGCCTCCCGCCTCAGCGGAGTGCCAGGTTTTCTTTCCCGACCTCCGACGTCACACCGACCCGATGCCCGCCAGATCCTGCTCTTCGACGCTCGGCATATCTCCCTTGACGTAATAGTCGAACAGCGCCTTCGTGTAAGAGAAGCGCATGTCGGCGGCGTCACGGACTGCCTCGAGGCACTCCTCTTGGAGTTCGGGTGTGTCGGCGTAATTGAGGACGATCTGGTATCCGCGCTCGCCGTGGACCTCGTCCGATGAGATGTGGAGCTCGAAGAACTCCGCTTCGTCTTCGGTGAATCCGTACTTCTCCAATAGCGGCGGATATTGCCGGCGATAGATATCGGGGACTTGGGATTCGAGCCCGACGATCAAGGCGGCGGTCGCAACAACCCAGTTGCGGCGCATGGAGGTGGCGTAGCACCAGGCCTGTAGTCCGCGGGTGACCGGATTCATGTTGTGAGCGTCCTCGACCCGCTCCCGGGTGGTGCCGCATGCTTCGGCGAAACGAATCAACAGATCGGTGTGACGAATATCGGCCAGTTCCTCCTCGTACATGTTCTGCAGGAGGAAGTCCTTGGCGTCGGTTGCTGAGTCGGGAGCGTTGCCGTAGATGTACCCCAGGTAATCAGCGAACGGCCCTACGTAGTGAAAGTGATTCTCCGCCCAGCGGGCGAAATGATGTCGCTTGAGGTCGCCTCCCGACCAAGCCAGGCTGAAGGAGGCATCCTTGGCCTCCCGACCTTTCATGGCCTCCTTGAGGGCTACGCGGAAATCATCCTTGTTGAGCAGTTCTCCCATAAACCTCTCCTTGAGTTGCCAGGTCTTTTGTATACCGTATACAGTTTCAGAAGTCAAACAGGAACCGAGGAAGGTCAGCTTCGGTACCGAGGCGATACCCAATCGCCGAGACGTCGGCTCCTAGCATCGAATGGGGTCTGTTTATGGAAGCACTAGGCAAACGACATCGCTCCCTCCGCGCTTCGGTCGCCGACGAGATCCGGAGCTGGATCCTGGCGGGGACCATCGAACCGGGAGACCGCTTGGTGGAGGACGAACTGGCTTCCAAGCTGGGTGTATCGCGGATGCCGGTGCGGGAGGCCCTGAGCCTTCTCGAAGCGGAGGGCTTTGTCGATCTCGTTCCTCGACGGGGGGCTTCGGTGGCCCAGGTTTCCCCCGAAGAGGCAGTCGAGCTTTTCGAGGTCCGCAGCATCCTCGAAGGATTGGCTGCCCGCCTGGCGGCGCGCCGGCGTGTCCCTGAATCCCTGGGGTCGCTGAAAGAAGTGCTTGCCAGCGGCCGGCGAGCCGTCAGGGCCGGTGATCGGGACGCAATGCCGGACCTGCACCAAGCATTCCACGTAGCTCTGGCCGAAGCATCCGGCAATCAGTACCTGTACGAGTTGGTTGCCAACTTGCCGGCCAAGATCGAATGGATTTTCAACACTCAGGTGCGCGCTCGTGCCCCGGTCTCCTGGCCCGAGCATGTTCGGATTTTGGAAGTGATTCGGGAAGGGGACGAGGACGAAGCCGAAGCGATAACCCGGGCCCACGTCGAGGATTCCGCTCGGGCCTTCCTCGAGATGCTGGAGCAGAGGTCTTCTCCTCGCCGCGATTCGAAGCGGCGTTAAGCCCCAACCGCTAAACCAATCCCCTCAGGCAGCGGTTGGGCCGACTTGTATACTTTATGCGAAATTAGCTTCCAAGGGGAGGGACTATGCGGACCGTTCAACAACTGACATTGGCGGAAGCCAACCTGATGCTGGACGCCGCACAAAAAGCCGCCGAGGACCAGGGTGTCCCCGAGGTGCTCTGCGTGTCGGATGCGGCCGGTTACCCGATTGCCCTGCGCCGACTTGATGGCGGGAAGGTCACCAGTGTGGAAATCGCCATCAACAAGGCATTCACCGCGGCTGGGCATCGGAAGCCGACGCATTTCTATAAGAACGCCGTTCCGGGGGAGGAAGCTTTCGGCATCATGACCCAGCACATGGGCAAATTCACGATTTTCGTCGGTGGCTGGCCCATTGAGCTCAACGGAGAGGTCGTCGGCGGAATATCGGCTAGCGGCGGCAATGGCGAGCAGGACATCGCCTGTTGCAAAGCCGGGATCGACGCCCTGATGGCCCATCTCGGCAAGAGGGCTGACTATTCGAAGTGGGAAACATGACCGCGACCGTCTCCGCTCCGGTATCAGTTCGCAACCGCATCGGGGGAGATCTCGTTCCCTCTTCGGGGGGAGCAACTTTTGAAGTACGCAACCCGGCGGCAGCCAAAGTGGTCACCGCGATTGCTCCTGACTCCTCGCCAGCCGATGTCGAGGCGGCTGTGGCTGCCGCTCAAACGGCCCTGGCCGGGTGGGGAGCGTCCGCGGCGCCGGACCGAGCGTCCTTTCTCAACAAGGCCGCAGCAATTCTCGACCAACGGGCGGATGAGATCGCCCGGGAAATGGTGGCCGAGATGGGGAAGCCGCTCGGGGATGCTCGCAACGAGGTCAAGCGGACGGCTGACAACTTCAGGCTCTACGCCGGCGAGGCGCTGCGGCTGCAGGGAACCACCTTTCCCACCGACGACCCCACGGTTTCGGTGCTGACGATGATCGATCCGATCGGAGTAGTAGGGGCAATTACCCCGTGGAATTTTCCCTTGAGCCTCGCCTCGCGCAAGATCGGACCGGCGTTGGCGGCCGGCAACACAGTGGTGTTCAAGCCATCGTCGATGACCCCCGTGATGGGGGACCGGCTGGCGGGGGCGCTCGCGGCTGCCGGCCTCCCGGATGGGGTCGTCAACGTCGTCCACGGGTTCGGGGCGGGAAGCCTGGTCGTGGCCGACGGGAGGGTGAGAGCGATCACCTTCACCGGCTCGACTGCCGTCGGGAAGCGGATCCATGCCGCCCTGGGGCTGGGGAGGCGAGCCCAGCTAGAACTGGGTGGAAACAATCCCGTCGTGGTCCTCGCCGATGCTGATCCAAAAAAGGCAGCCGGAGTAGTCCTCAGATCGTCCTTCGCCCTCAGCGGTCAGGCTTGCACCGGGGCCGGAAGGGTGATCATCGAGGACGGCATCCACGACGCGGTCCTCGAGCGCGTCGCCGAGGCGGCGGGCAAGCTGCGAGTAGGGCCGGGGCTGAGCGACGGCGTCGAAATGGGACCATTGATCGATGAGCGTGCGGTCGACAACATGGAATCAGTGGTAACGAGCGCGCTCGAGGCCGGAGCCCGCCTTGTCTCCGGTGGCCGCAGACTGGCTGGAGAGCCCTTCGACGACGGCTGGTTCTTCCCACCCACGATCCTGGCTGACGTCAGTCCGAACATGGACATCTCCTGCACCGAGGTTTTCGGCCCGGTAATCGGGTTTGAGCGGGTCGCCAGCATCGACGATGCCATTGCCCGGGCCAATGACACCGAGTACGGGTTGACCGCTTCCATCTGCACCACCGATCTGGCCAGTGCCCAGCGCTTCGCCCGCGAGTCTCAGGCCGGGGTGGTGCGGGTCAACCGTCCGACAATCGGAACCTCGCTCTCGGCGCCCTTCGGAGGAATCAAGATGTCGGGAACCGGGACTCACAAAGAACAGCTCGGACCCACCGTGATGGACTTTTACACCCAGCAACGCACCGTGTTCATGGGCTCGTAGACAAGGAGGCCTCGAGTTGGTTGACATCGACCTTTGGGCGCAACAGCTCACGCACTATTTGCAGGAGCACATGGACACCGAACGGGAGGCGCTCCGCTCCTACGCCCACCTGGCGGAGGAGACCAAGAGCGACCGAGTCCGTTTTCTCATCCAGATGGTGATCGACGATGAGGTCCGTCATCACCGGCTCTTTCAGGACATGATTCACTGGATCCGCTCCGAGCATTCGGGACGTGAGGACATCGAAAGCCGGATCGGTAAGGACGCCGCGTCGGGCGTAGGGGAGGAGCGCGAACATATCATCGAGATGACCGAGAACCTGCTCGAAATGGAAAGAGACGACGAACGCGAGCTCAAGGAGCTGGAGAGAATCGTGACCGAGGTAGCCGATACCGCCTGGTGGTCGTCTCTGGTCGAGGCCATGCGACTCGATACTCGTAAGCACATCATGCTGATGGAAGCCATCAAGGACCTCGCCTCCGAGTAGCAGGCGAGCTGTTTCTCCCCCAGCGAGCCTTCCCCCTCCC
>JBOGEW010000087.1:0-6743 GCA_050742075.1 Acidimicrobiia bacterium | reverse complement strand
GCTCCCAGCCGTGACCAGGACAGTCAATCCGCTCAAAGGACCGGACAGGAGGTCGGTGAGCGCTTCGACGATCGTCTCGGGCTCGGCCATGCGGCCCATACCTTCGTCGCCGCCGGCCAGTGCGCCTGTTTCCGGACCCACCAACGATCGACCGTCCTGACGAAGAAGGGCGATGTTCCGCTGAGTAGCCGGGTGCTCCCACATCTCGGTATGCATGGCAGGGGCAAGCAATACCGGGGCGGTGGTGGCGAGCAGAGTGGCGCTGGCGGCCTCCTCCGAGATGCCGAGGGCGAGACGGGCCAGAGTTGCGGCGGTGGCCGGGGCGACGACGACCGCCTCCGCCCAACGCCCCAGTTCGGTGTGGGGACTCACCTGATTGGGGGAGAACAGCGAGCGCACCGCCGGGTGGCCGGTGATGGCAGCGAAAGTGGTCGGCCCGATGAAGTTGGTGGCCTCTTCGGTGATGACGACTCTCACCTCGGCTCGCGCCTCGACGAGCAGACGCGCCAGGTAGGCCGATTTGTAGGCCGCGACCCCGCCGGTGACGACCAGGACGATTCGCCGACCCGAAAGAGCCGACATCAGTCAGTTATTCCTCGACGAGCTGTGCCTCCACCATGCCCCCGGCGATTTCTTCCATTGCGATCGTGAGGGGCTTGCGGGAGAGGCTGTTCACCTGAGGCGGAATGTTCTTGCCCTCGTTGGAACCGAGGCCGCTGTAGTAGGCATTGATCTGGCGGGCCCGACGGGCCGCAACGACCACGGTGGCGAACCGGTTGCCGATGTTGTCGATGACGTCCTCGATCTTCATTAGACCTGTCTGGTTGGGAAAGGTCATTCTATCGCCGACATCAGTTCGTCTACTTCCGCGATGCATCGCTCGAGATCGTCGTTGGTGACCACATAGTCAAAGACGCCCCGGGCCTCGGCAATCTCGTGGCGGGCGATCAGCAGGCGCCGGGCGATTTCCTGGTCCGGGGTGTCGGCCCGACGGCGGAGGCGGGCTTCGAGATCCTCGATGCTCGGGGGCACGACGAAGAACATGATCGCGTCCGGATAGCTTTCCTTTACCTGGCGAGCGCCCTGTACCTCGATTTCGAGGATGACGTCCTCGCCGTGGCCGAGACGCTCGAGCACGGGGGCCCGCAACGTGCCGTACCGGCGATCGTTGTACTCGGCCCATTCGAGCAGGTCGCCTCCATCGATCAGCTTGTCGAACTCCAGAGGAGCGATGAACCAGTAGTGCACACCGTGCTCCTCTCCCGGCCGTGGGGCCCGAGTGGTTGCCGAGACGGAGAAATAGAAGCGCCGGCGCTGGCGGAGGCCTTTGACGACCGATGACTTCCCCGCTCCCGAAGGCCCCGAAATGACGAAGAGCCGTCCTCGGTGCTTCTCAGCCAATTGGTTCTCAGCCGAGTTCGGCGAGCAGAGCCTTCCGCTGCCGGTCGCCCAAACCTCGTAGCCGGCGGTTGGAGGCGATCTCGAGTCTTTCGAGCAGACGCTTGGCTCCGATTTTTCCCATTCCCGGCAAAGACTCGAGAAGTGACTCGACCTTCAGGCCAGCGACGTATTCCTCCGACTCGGCCCGGTCGAAAACCTCGCGTAGTGACAAGGACCCGGTCTTCAACAGTTCTTTGATTTCGGCCCTGATGCGTC
Organism: Acidimicrobiia bacterium; assembly: GCA_050742075.1. Lineage (GTDB taxonomy): Bacteria > Actinomycetota > Acidimicrobiia > Spongiisociales > ZC4RG35 > JACCTH01. The sequence continues at coordinate 5,087 of JBOGEW010000087.1, read as the reverse complement.
GAGCCTCGCCCGCCTTGGCTAGCGCTGCTGCCCTCTGCTCGGGCGTGATCTGAGGCGGTTGCGGCGGGGCCATATCCCGATCCTAACCCCGCAAGAGGTCAGGCCCTGGTCGCCACCTCTCTCCTGCGGAGCCGAGAGGTTGCCCAGATTCCGACGGTCAGTGCGAGAACAAACGCCAGGTTCGATAGCCAATGGAAGCCAAAACTCTCCTTGACAAACCCGGACGCAAGCGCGGCACTGCCCCCGAGGACTGACAAGACCGCATCGGCCAATCCCTGGCTGGCCACGCGGTATTCGTCCCCGCTGGCAGTGACCAACAAGCTCGAGCCGGCAATCAGTCCAAAGCTCCATCCCAGCCCGAGCAAGAAAAGGCCGGCAAAGATCAGAACCGGTTGGTACCCGGCGATAACCGCCGCCAGCACCCCGGTCCCCAGAATCGCTGCTCCTACTCGGATCGACGGGAGGGCGCCGAGTCGGTCGACGATCCTTCCGACGAGGGGCGACAGACCGAACATGCCAAGCACGTGGAGAGCGATCACCGCCCCCGATAGCTCGGCCTGACCGTGGTCGCGCATATGCAGAGGAGTCATGGTCATCACCGCCACCATCGCCGCCTGACTGATGGCGATGGCTCCGATTCCGAGCAAAGCCATTGGACGGGTCTTGATCACGGTCCAGGTTGCACCGAGTGACGGCCGTTCCGTGGGTTTGGTTGAGACATTGCCACCCGGTGAAGCCAGCAGTGGATCGGGGCGCAGCCAAATGGCAATCACGGCGGCTGCCACCGAGAAGAGCAACGCCGACACCAGAAGTGGAGCAGTCCAGTTCCGAAACCCCTGTTCCATTCCCCAGGTGTTCTCCCAGGCCCCGAGGCTCGGTCCCACTACTCCCCCGAGGGCGCCGACCCACACGACGAGTGAGATGACCCGGCCGCGTTCTTCCGGGGAAGCAAGATCGGCGGCTGCGAACCGGCTCTGCAGTGCGGCTGTCTGACCTGTCCCCACCAGCAGCAAAGCCGCCAAAAAGAGGATGAAAAATCCTCCCTGTCCCAGTGCGAAGCCGATGACGGCCCCGACGGAGCCGAGGAGATAGCCGCCCCACAAGGCCGGTCGGCGTCCCTTGGCGATGGCCCTCCTCGCCAACGGAGCCGCCATCGCGGCCGTCCCCAGCGTCAAGGCGGCATTAGGAAGTCCCGCCCACCGGTCGTTGCCGGTCAGGTCAGAGGCGAGCAGACCCAGCACCGATACCACCGTCACATAGCCGGCCGAGAAGAGTGCCTGGCTCGTCATCAGAGTGACGAGCACCCGGCGGGGAACAGTCACGGGAGTTGCCAATTTTCCCCGATCGTGCCTAGTGCCACCCTCGCCAACCTGATGCCTCCGGCGGTAGTGAGATGGATGCCATCGTTCAAACGCATATCGACCAGGTCGCCCTCGTCGTTGGTCAGATACTCGGAAAACCCGCCATCGGGCCCCGTGAACACGTCCCAGGTATTGATGTAGCTGACCCCGGGATGGGCTGTCGCCTCCGACTCATAGATCTCGTTCATCGTCGCGACCTTCTCACGGAAGGAGTCGGAGCGCACGATCGGCATCCCGATCCAGTAAACGTCGCGATGGTCACTGGTCAACTCGGCCATCAGATCGGCTACTCGCCGGCGATATTCGGTTAGCCACTCCGCGGTTCCGTACTCGTGCCAGGTGCCATCGATCTGAATCGCCTGAGCGTCGTTACCGCCGAAGAAAAGCACGATGGCGTCGGGATCCTGCGCGGCAGAAACCTGGCGCAGTCGCGCCGGCCAATCAAGGAAGTCGGTACGAGTGAGCCCGGAGTCGAACTCGTAAACCACTTCGGTGACATCGATGTAGCCAGTCTTCTCGGCTTCATTAGCCAGCATGGGGCCGAACTGGCCGACCATCGAGTCGCCTCCGATGAAAAGGCGCAGTGGGTCCGATACCGAAACAGTCCTTCTCGCTGTGGCGGTGGTGGTAGTCGTCACCTCCGGCGAAGTCGTGCTCGCCGGCATCGCCGTCAACGTCGACGTGGTTGTCGATGGCACTATGGGCTCGCGACCCAGGGCCGCGTCGATCACGTCGTGAGGAGCATCGAGGGACAGTAACTGGGAGAGGAAATCGAAGGGCTTGGCCGCGGCCACCGCCAGGTCCCGTTTCCAGCCCGCTTCCTGGCGGCGAGCGGTCTCCATGATGTCGGGCGCATTGAGCAACAAGCCCAGAAACAGCGCCACCAAAGTGATGAAGATGGCGTTGCCCGCGGGCATCAGTGGACCCTTGCCAATCCAGGAGTCTGGTTCGAGATCCATCAGAACTGGAAGTAGATGAAGGGCGCCACTCCCTCAGGCCCGAGTGCATCGAGGACGAGGAGAAAGCTGCCGAGGGCAGCAGCCATCGGAACCGGTTGCAAGCTGACGAAGGCCCGTCGCAACCGTAGCCGCAAATCCGAAGGGAGATACTGGGCGCCGAGCCCGCCAACAATCAGAACCACGACCGCAGGGGTAATTGCCGCCACCGGTCCAAAAGAGCCGAGGCGTTCGAGCACACCGATTGCTGTGGCGAGCGAGTCCGACCGGAACAGCACCCAGCCGAGGCATACGACGTGAAAGATGACGACCCGCCGCAGCACCCGACGAGCAGTGGTGTCGGCACGCTCGACTCCTCGTGCGGCGCGGCGGGTCTCAAGCCATCGTTCGAGAGCCAGGACACCGCCGTGAAGTCCCCCCCAGAGGACGAAAGTCCAGGCAGCACCGTGCCAGAGGCCGCCGAGCACCATCGTGATCATCAGGTTCCGGTAGGTGGCGACGGTGCCCTTGCGGCTTCCCCCCAAGGGGATGTACAGATAGTCACGGAGAAATCGCGACAGCGTCATGTGCCATCGCCGCCAGAAATCCTGGAGGCTGTCGGCAATGTAAGGCCGGTTGAAGTTTTGGGGGAAACGAAAGCCGAGCAGGAGCGCCAGGCCGATTGCGATGTCGGTGTAGCCGGAGAAGTCGGCGTAGATCTGGACCGCATATCCGTAAATGCCGGCCAGGGTCTCAAGCGACGAGAAGCTCGCCGGTGAGGCAAACACCGGGTCGACGAGGGTGGTGGCCAGGGTGTTGGCGACCACCACCTTCTTGAACAGCCCTCCGGCGATGAGAAGGAACGCGGCCCCGGCGGCGACACGGCGGGGATCGTGACGTTCGCGCAACTGCGGCAAGAACTCGGCACTACGAACGATCGGACCGGCAACGAGGTGAGGGAAGAAGGAAACAAACGCGGCGAAATCGAGTAATGGCACGGGCTCGAGCTTTTTCCGGTAGATGTCGATCGTGTAGCTCAGAGATTGAAATGTGAAGAAGGAGATCCCCACCGGAAGGATGATGTTGAGGATCGGCAGCGGGAGATCGATCCCGACAGGTGCGAGCAGGTTGATGAGCGAGCTGGCAAAGAAGTCGTAGTACTTGAAGTAGGCCAGCACTCCCAGGCTGACGATGAGTCCGAGGATCAGGAGCCGCTTTCGGACTCCCGGATCCGACCGCCGATGAATAAGGCCCCCGATCGTGTGATCGGCGACGGTGGTGAACGCCAGCAGAAAGCAGAAGCGCCAATCCCATGAGCCGTAGAAAAAGTAACTGGCGATGAGAATGAAGATCTTCCACCTACGCGGGTGGGGCAATAGCAGCCAGCTCGCCGTCAGGACGACCGCGAAGAACAAGGCAAATTCAATCGTGGGGAAGATCACGGGATCGGACCATGGTACGGCCGACTACTACCGTTGCCACGGTCGTCATGTCCGCTCCCGTTCAGGTTTCTCGTGCGCGCCCTGAATTCCGCCGCCGCCGGCGGCGACATGTCACCCGGCGCGGCTGGATCGTCTTTTCCTGCCTGGGCTTAGCGGCCGTCGCCGCCATGGTTTTCCCCCTTATGCAACGACCGGTCGTCGTGCTCGAGGGAGTAGAGAACGACCAGGTCATCAGTGCTGCGGACCTTCCTCTCTCGCTTTCACTCACCGTCGACCGGGAAGTCGAAACTATTTTCGCCCTCCTCGACGACACCGAGATCCCGATGGAGCGGTCCCCGGGAGGGGCAACGATCACCCTCGATGAGTTGGCAGATGGCCCGCATGTGATTTCGATCGCGGTCGATCGGGGCTCGCTGGTTCCGCCCGTGTCAACCGAACGGCGTTTCGTCGTCGATACCACTCCCCCAATGATCACTGTGGTCAGTCCGGTCGAGCCGGTCCCAGTGCTCGGCCCCGTCGAGGTGAGAGTGACGACAGATGATTTGAATTCGACTGTCACGATCGCCGGGAGCGAGGTGGTGGCTGCTGCTGACGGAACTTTCGCGATCGAGTTCCCCAATCCTCCGGAAGCACCGATCCCGGTGCTGGCCATGGACGCGGTGGGCAACTCGGTTGCCACGGAAGTCGCGTTTCAGCTTGATCTGCCCGGCAACCCCGGCAGCGATCGGATTCGCGGGGTTCATGCGTCCGGATACACGTGGTCGACACCGGTCCTGAAGGATCCGATCATGGCCATGATCGCCTCCGGACAGATCAACACGGTCGAGATCGACCTCAAGGACGAGGCCGGCAAGATCTGGTGGGCGACCTCCGTTCCGCTCGCATCTGAGATTGGTGCGATCGAAGAGCTGTGGAATCTGGGAGAAGTGGTGCGCGAGCTCCATGCTCTTGGGGTCAGGGTCGTCGGGCGACTCGTGGTCTTCCGCGACCCGATCCTGGCTGATTGGGCCGTTGCAGAAGGACATACCGACTGGATCGTCCAGAACCCCGATGGCACGCCCTACGGTCAGTACGGGGGTTACACGAATCCGTTCAGCCGCGACGTCTGGGAGTACAACATCGCCATCGGCGAAGAGGCCGCACGGCTAGGTGTCGACGACATCCTCTATGACTACGTCCGCCGGCCCGACGCCTTCATGGATCAGCTGCGCTTCCCGCTCCAGGGAGAGCAGACTCCCGAGGACGCCATCGTCGGCTTTCTGGAAGCCAGTCAGCCCCGGGTTCACGCCGCCGGTGCCCGTCTGGGAGCATCGGTTTTCGGAATCGCCGCCACTCACCCCGATCAGATC
>JBOGEW010000086.1:0-6870 GCA_050742075.1 Acidimicrobiia bacterium | reverse complement strand
GCGTATGGGATGTGTTTTCCGATCGGAACACCGTCAATCTGCAAGTCCCTCCGCGACCCATAGTTGGCCTGCACCAGGACTCCAACCGTGTAGGAGTGCATCGCGGCGTCCACCACCCGTGACGACGTTCCGATCCCGCCCTTGAACTCGTGGCAGATCATGCCCGTTCCTCCACCGACGTTGCCTTCATCCACCTCGCCGGGTCCGGCCCCGTCGAGAGCATGGCGGGCATGCTCCTCGGTGAGAGCGAAGGCGTCGATATCAGAAAGCCAGCCGTCGTAGGTCTCGGCGACCACCGGGAGCATGAACCCGTCGAGCACTCCCCTCTCGACGGCAACTTTGATCATGGTGTCGCGCACCAGGCCCACCTGGTGGGTGTTGGTGATCCCGATCGGCGAACCCAGCAAACCTGACTCCTCGATCCAGGGGATTCCGGTCATTTCGCCGTTGCCGTTGAAGTTGAACCAGCCGCAGGCGGCGTAATCCGTCCAGATGTCGGCACGGGGAAAGACCGCCGTGACCCCCGTCCGCACAGTCCGGGGATGATCGGCAATGAGGGTGCTGTGACCGACCAAGACGCCGGGCACGTCGGTGATGGCGTTATTGGATCCGGGGGGCTGGCGCCCTAGAACGACGCCAAGTCCGCGGATACCACGCACTCAGTCCTCGTCGTTCCAGGCGGGGTCGGTTTCCCACTCCCGGTTGCGCTGGTCCACCTTCTCCAAAGCGGCAGCTGCTTCTTCTTCGGTGGGATAGGGCCCGAGCCGAACCTCGGCCCGGCACCCGTATTCGGGCTCGACCGCCTTGTGGTCGAGGCAGTAGTACCACTCCTCACGGAATGGATCGTCTTCGATATCAGCCACTCATCGTGAGCCTAAAGCAAACCCTGGGTTCGGAGGGCGGCCCTACCGATCTGCCAGCCCACAGAACGCGGGATAATTGCGAACCAGCGGAAAAGGAGACGATGAGGTGAGCGACGGAGGAGATCGGGAGATCATCGTTACCAACCAGAACGGTGGAAACGGCATTGGCATGATCGTCGCCACCGTCATCCTCGTGCTCGGCGTGATCTTCGCGATCTGGTACTTCAACAATTCCGATGCCGGGGGGACGATCCCTGAGGACATCGACGTCAACATCAACACCGAAGACCCGGGAACGGAAACGACGATTCCGGTGAATTAACCGGGTTGGGACTCGTCCACCTGGAATGGGCACTGAACCCCGGCCTCGGGTCCGAACTGTGCGAACTGGCCGTAGAAGCCCTCGATGGCGGCGATGTCGACCACGTCCATCGTCATCAGCTTGGTCCAGGCGGTGACTGCAATCTTTTGCTCCATGTCTTCTCGGGGGGCCACGATGACATGCGTGCCGGCGTCGCGGGCAAAGTCCTCTAATTGCTGGCGCTCCTCGTCGGTGGTCTGGGGGCCGTACTGGATGACCACAACTCCGTGCTCGAGATCGTGGACCTGGGTGACATCGGGCACCGGCTGGCGGTAGATGCCGCAGGGAGCAGGAGCCGGGGCGTGCGGACCGCTGGTCGGTGGGTTGGAGTTGTAATCGGGTCGCGGAGCGGTGGCGTCGATGTGCTGCTGGCCCTGGTTGGGGAATGTCTGCACATTGGCCAAGGCCTCCGGCGCGGGGCGAGTGGCAAAGAAAACGACGGCCCCGACCAGGACAATCGCGACTATCGCCGAGGTGAGCAATCGGCGATTGCGCAACCGACGAGCCTCAGCCTCTCGACGGGCTTCAGCCTCGGCGACGACACGATCCACGGTTTTGCGGGCGCCTGTGCGCGACATTCGGGGGAGAAAGGTATCAGGCCGCGGGTTCTTTGCGGCCCAGGTTGCCAACCCCCTGGCGCTGCATGTCGCCCCAGGTCTGGGTCGACGTGCCGCCGATCATGGCCCGAATCCGCCACCAGACCGTCTGCTGACGGAGTCCGAGGTTCTCGAAAAACACCATGGTGAGCAGCTTGAGTGCTTCGAGCGGCTCGTTGAAGTATCCGTAGCGTTCGTCGAGGAAAAGTGCCACCAGCGAGGTCAACGCGCCTGCGAACAGGGCTACGAACAGCAAGAGCATGGCCGGAACCGGGTCGATGCCGCCAAGGATCAGGCCCAGGGGGACGATGATGTAGCCCGCTGCCTCGATGATCGGTGCCAGATACTCGAAGAGGACCATGGCTGGCCAGCCAATCATTCCGATCGCTCCGTGGCGGGGATTGAGAAACGAACTGCGGAAGTCGTGCACCGCGGTCATTAGGCCCCGATGCCAGCGGATGCGTTGCCGGCGGAGGACGGCCCGTGTGGAGGGCACCTCGGTCCACACCACCGCCGAAGGGGCGTAGACCATTCGATAAGGTCGACCGAGCTTGCGGTAGTGGCGATGGATTCGCATGGTCAGGTCCATGTCTTCGCCCATATGCCCTGAGGTCAGCCCGCCCACCTCCACCAGGGCCTGGCGCAGGAAAATCCCGAACGCCCCCGAGATCAGGGGAAGGGCATTCAAGGCCGACCAGGCGGGCCGTGCCGAGACGAAGGAGCGTACGTACTCCAGTAGCTGCCAACGTTCAAGCCAGGTCTCAGGCACCTTCGCCTCGACGATGTGTCCAAATTTCACGACACACCCGTTGAGCGGACGCACATTGCCTCCGACGGCCACCGTCCGATGACGATCCTCGACGACGTGGCGCATCGCCTTCACAAGGGCGGTGCCATCGATCAAGACGTCGGCGTCGGTGATCATGACATAGGGATATCGAGCGACATTGATGCCGGCGTTGATGGCGTCGGCCCGGCCGCCGTTCGCCTTGTCGACCACGGTGATCGAGACCGGACGTCGCGTGTGATAGACCTGATGGATTTCCGCGGTCTTGAGGTTCGCCCGAAATGGAAGCGGGACCGGCTCCAGCTTGAAGGTGCCGATCAGCTTTTCGAGAGTGCTGTCCTTGCTGCCGTCGTTGACCACGACCACCTCCACCCGGGGGTAGCTGATCATTGAGATCGATCGAATCGATTCGATGATCCCCGCTTCCTCGTTGTAGGCGGGGACGATGATCGAGACGGGCGGGCTGATGTCGCTCGCCAGCATGTCGTCGAGGCGGCCGAATCGTTCCAACATTCGCTCCTTGTAAAGCGCAGCACCAGCAATCAACGCCAGCACGAGCATGTAGAGCTGGAGCAGGACGAAGTAGCACAGAACAACGACGCCCACCACACCGATGAATCTGGTCATGAGGTGCCATCCCGAGATCCGACGGCCAGGGTGGGCTCGGTGCCGGGAGGGAGCAGGCGCAACTCGGCTAGCTGATTGCGCGCGGCGTCGGCGGCGAAACGATCGTCTGATGAGAGGGCTTTAAGAAGTTCGGCCACCCCGCCCGGCAGCTCTCCCAGCGACTCGGCCGCATTCTGGCGAACCCACCATTGTGAGTCGGAGAGCAACTCCGAGATAGCCGGTGCCACTGAACCGTCCGCCAGGGAGGCGATCGCTCGCACTGCTCGGGCTCGCACTTCCCAGGAGTCGTCACGAAGAGCCTTGAGGAGGGCGCCCCGCGAGGTATCGGAGGCGATGCGCCCGAGAGCCGAGGCGGCGGCCACCTTCCATTCGAGACGATCGCTTTCGAGCATCTCGATCAGCGTCGTTTCCGCCGAGGTTTCGCCCAGCAGGCCGAGGACTCGAGCTGCCTGGGCGATGGTCTCGACCTGGCCCTCGCCGCCATTCCAATTCTTGAGGATCCATTCATTGATCGGCTGGACCGCCCGTCGATCGAAGGCGGCAAGAGCATCGGCCAAGCGCGCTGCCTCCCAGGGCCGAACGCGGGTGGCGAGGTCGAGAATGAGCGGGATCGAGATGATGTCGCCGAGGCGCGCCAAACCATGGGCGGCGTGAGAGCGGACGTAGTCGTTGCGATCGGCGAGTAGCGAACGCAGGAGAGGTCCTTGATCTGAGCCGGCTAGCTCAACCAACGCCGCGATCGCCCGGAGACGCACCGGGCGCGGCCATCGCCGCACGGCCCGTCGCTGGAGCACGGGAACGATTCCTACCTCGGCGACCAGGCGGTCGACGAATTCACCTTCCTCCCCGCTCAAGAGGTGCCGGTACTCGATCACCGCGTCATGAAAAAGCGGGTCCTTCGCCCATTGGATTGGGAAGCGGGCGAGGAGGAGTTGGCGAGAAATCATCTCTCCCAGGGCGGCGATGTAGTGGGCGCTACGAACCCCCCGACCCCTGAGCATGATCCGATGGGCGAGTTTGACGGAAAGCAGCGCTATCGAGGCAACGACCGTGGCCGCGGCGAGGATGATCGTGACGAGGGAAAGGCCCACGCCTTTGAATCGGCTTCGCCGGGGGCCAGTTTGACCGCTATCTGTCCCGAAGGCGCCCGTTGATCCGGGCGGTGAGCTCAGCCATATTGACCGGTTTTCTGATGTAGTCGGCAGCTCCCAGCTCGAAGGAATGGACCAGGGTGTCGTCGTCGTCGATGGCGGTGAGGACAAACACCGGAAAGTCGAGCCCGTCCTCCCGCCAGGCGGCGATGATCTCGGTGCCCAGCATTCCGGGCATGAGCTGATCGACGACGGCGAGATCCAGGTCGGCCTCCGAGCCAGTCCGAAGCGCCGTCATGCCGTCGGCTGCCTCGATCACCTCATGACCGGCCGCTCGAAGGTGGCGGGAGAGAAGAACCCGGACCGGCGCAGCGTCATCAGCCACCAGGATCCTTGCCACAGGCGAAAGGGTACGCATCCCCCGACCGACGTGCCCGGCACTACAGGAAACCTAATGCTTGATATTGCGGTATCCGCAGAACATTGCAGAACGTTTGGTTGCCTTCGGACACCACCACCCGCCGCTCTCGGTTGGCGGCCGATAGGGCAGGATCACTAGAAAGCTTGAACATGGCACCCGATGCATTGACAACAGTCGGTGAGGGGCGAGCACCATTTCCCTTGTCTGAGTCGGAGCTCAGTCTGATCGATGCTTATTGGCGCGCCGCCAACTACCTATCGGTAGGACAGATCTACCTGCTCGACAATCCCCTGCTGGCCGAACCACTCCGGATTGAACACATCAAACCCCGCCTTCTCGGTCATTGGGGCACCACTCCTGGCCTGAACTTCGTTTACGTCCACATGAACCGGTTGATCAAGGCCCGCGACCTGAATGCGATGTACATCATCGGCCCCGGTCACGGAGGACCGGGCATAGTGGCGATGGCCTATCTCGAGGGAACCTACAGCGAGATCTACCCGGACATCACGCCCGATGCGGACGGGATGAAACGGCTCTTTCGGCAGTTCTCCTTCCCCGGTGGTGTGCCCAGCCACGTCGCTCCGGAGACACCAGGGTCGATCCACGAAGGCGGCGAACTCGGCTATGCGCTGGCGCACGCATTCGGAGCCGCGTTTGACAACCCCGATCTCGTCGTGTGCTGCATCGTGGGCGATGGCGAAGCGGAAACGGGGCCACTCGCGGCGAGCTGGCACTCGAACAAATTCCTCAACCCAAGAACCGACGGGGCAGTGCTGCCGATCCTGCATCTGAATGGATACAAGATCGCGAACCCGACGGTTCTGGCCAGGATCCCTCAGGAGGAACTTGCCGCCCTGCTGACCGGTTGCGGTTACGTCCCGCACTTCGTTGCGGGAGACGAGCCAGACGACGTCCATCAGAAGATGGCGTTTGCCCTCGACAGATGCTTCGACGAGATAGCTGCGATCCAATCAGCCGCCCGATCCGGCGGCGACCGCGATCGGCCGACATGGCCGATGATCGTTTTGAAGACACCCAAGGGCTGGACGGGACCAGCCGAGGTTGATGGCCTGCCCACCGAGGGCACGTCGAGGTCGCACCAGGTTCCATTGTCAGAAATCCGCTCACGAGCCGATCACCTTGCGCAGCTCGAAGCATGGATGCGCAGCTATCGCCCTGAGGAGCTCTTCGACTCCAATGGCTCGCTGATAGCCGAGCTGAGGGAGCTGTCTCCCCGGACAGATAGACGGATGAGCGCCAGTCCGCACGCCAACGGTGGTCTTTTGCTGAGTGACCTCACCATGCCGGATTTCAAGAAGTACGCCATCGAGGTCTCCAAGCCAGCGGTTACCTTCGCGGAGGCAACCAGAGTGCTTGGAGATTTTCTTCGGGACGTGATCGTGGAGAATCCCACTGACTTCAGGCTGTTCGGGCCCGACGAGACCGCCTCCAATAGGCTCGGCGCCGTTTTCGAGAAGACGGATCGCACCTGGATTGCCGAGACGTTGCCGACCGACGAGCATCTCTCGCCGGAAGGGCGGGTCATGGAGGTCCTCTCCGAGCACCTTTGCCAGGGTTGGCTGGAGGGCTATCTCCTCACTGGCCGTCACGGCTTGTTCAACTGCTACGAGGCCTTCATCCACATTGTCGATTCAATGTTCAATCAACACGCCAAGTGGCTGAAGACCACCTGTGAGATCCCATGGCGCCGGTCCATTGCGTCGCTCAACTACCTGCTTAGTTCCCACGTGTGGCGCCAGGACCACAATGGCTTCTCACATCAGGATCCGGGCTTCATCGATCATGTTGTCAACAAGAAGGCAGAGATCATCCGCGTGTACCTTCCCCCGGATGCCAATTGCCTGCTCTCGGTGACCGATCATTGCTTACGCAGCCGCAACTATGTCAACGTCATCGTTGCTGGAAAGCAACCGGCCCTGCAGTATCTGTCGATGAAGGACGCCATCATCCACTGCACCCGCGGAATCGGCACCTGGCAGTGGGCGAGTAATGACGAGCAAGGCGAACCCGATGTGGTGTTGGCTTGCTGCGGCGATATCCCGACCCTCGAGACTCTGGCCGCAGTCGACCTCATCCGGCAACATCTCCCCGATCTCAAGG
>JBOGEW010000085.1:0-6488 GCA_050742075.1 Acidimicrobiia bacterium | reverse complement strand
CTCTCAGTCCTTACATGACCACGGTCCGGCGTGTTCGCCGCATCATTCGCAAGATCGACCCGTGGACGGTCCTCAAAGTTTCGGCTCTTCTCAACGTCGTGCTGGGGTTGGGGCTCGTCCTGGGACTCGTCATGTTCTGGTCGGTGCTGACGGCCGCCGGCATTCCTGACAAGATCACCGAGGTCCTAGTGAAGATCACCCTCCTCGATGAGGGGGAGAACCCCTTCGCCAACACCGAGCGCTTCCTGCGGGCGGCGGTGTTCGGGTCAGTGGTCTGGGCGGTGTTGTCGACGGGGTTCATGACCCTGGCGGCGGTCATGTACAACCTCGTAACCGACGTCGTCGGCGGAGTCGAAGTGGTGGTGCTGGAAGAGTCGCTGGCCCCCCTGAGTGTGGCCACCGCCCCGGCTCGTCGGTTTGCCCCGGCCACTCCCAACAACGGGAAGCCGGAACCGGCTCTGGCCGACGAGCCGACCGAAGAGACCACCCCCGTCCGCTGACTTTTTGCGAACCCAGGGTTGCTAGCCCGCGAAAACGACGGTTCCAGCCCGCAGAACGCTAATTAGGGCTGGGCGGCGGCGACCAGACCCATCGCCTCGGCCCGGCTGAGATAAGTCTGGGGCGAATCCCACACCCGGACGATCCCCGCCGGCGGAACTAGCCCTACCCCGGCCGCCAGAGCGATCGTGCTGAGGAAGAGATGGTCGTCGACCACCGCCTGCCTAGTGCCGTTGCCCTCCACCAGAACCGATGCCCAGCCTGGGGGAGCGGTGGCCTCGATCACCTTGACCGGCAGCTCCAACAACTCCACCCCGGAGAGATTTCCCACCGGCAACGGGAATCCAACCTTGACCGGTCCGGCCCCATTCGACCCCGGGCGGGCGACCGAGACCTGGGAAACGGGTGTGCCCTGAGACTCGAGTCTTGCCGCCATTGCCAGCCCCAGGCCCAGGAGAGAGGCACCCACGACGGCCGGGACCGGGCTGACGTCGATCTCCGAGGCGGAAAGAGCCGCTGCTCCCACCTCCGCCGCCACGGCGAAGGCGCCAGGGCCAGAGCTAACCACGAGATCGAAGCCCTCCGGCTGCTCGACCCTTTCGATGATCGCCGAGGAAACCTGGCCCATGAAGGCGACGCGCTCGACCGAAGGCTCGGAGCGAAAGACATGTGCGATCCGGAGATCGCGATCGTGGTCGGCAAGGACCAGGACTTTCAACTGAGAGAGACCGGTTCCCAGGCCTCGGTTGACTTGTTCCCTTGGATTCTCTTCTGGAGCAGCGTGGCGAAAACGGCGGTGAGAGCGCCCACGGCAATGATGATCGGCAATGGCTTCACCTCGAGAGTCTATGGCGAGATGACAAGAAAGTAGGAGAAGGGGCCAACGCCCATTCATGCCCGACTCCGGTAAAACTGGCGCCAGTGCGGATTAGTACCTGGAACGTGAACTCATTGACTGCTCGGGTACCGGCGATCGAGCACTGGTTGGAAAGGGCTGCACCCGACGTCTTGCTCATGCAGGAAACGAAACTGGCCGACGAGCAGGTGCCCGAGCTCCCTTTCCAGATGGCCGGTTACGAGGTGGTCCATCATGGTGAGGGACGATGGAATGGAGTCGCCATCGCCAGCCGGGTTGGGATCTCCGACATCACCACCAACTTCGGCGACGGAGGGGTGCGCGACAGCCGCCAGGGATCAGGCCGCGGTGGTGCCGAAGAGGATTTCAATCCCTTCGACGAAGCCCGGATGATGAGCGCGATCTGCGGTGACATCCGATTCGTGAGCCTTTACGCCCCCAATGGCCGGGTGCTCGACTCGCCCTTCTATGAGGGAAAGCTTGCCTGGTACGAGCGACTCCATCGCTGGCTGGTCGAAGCCAACTCGCCCGGTGAGCCTCTCGTGGTGGGAGGTGACTTCAATGCGACCCCCGCCGATGAGGATGTCTGGGATCCGGCGGCCGCCCATGGTGGCACTCACGTGTCGCCGCGCGAGCGCGCCGCCCTGGCGAGCCTGCGAGATTGGGGATTGACCGACCTCTTTCGCCGCCATAGTTCCCAACCGGGCCGTTTCACCTGGTGGGACTATCGGGCGGGGATGTTCCACAAGAACAAAGGCATGCGGATCGATCTTCTGTACGCCACCCCCCCAGTGGCCGAGCGCAGCATTTGGGCGGAGATTGATCGCGAGGCGCGCAAGGGGCCCCCAACCCCATCGGATCACGCTCCAGTCGTAGTCGATCTCGATGAGACCGGAACTCCCTTCGACGCCGACTGGGAGGGAGCGCTGGCGCGGATCGCCAAGCGCACCAAGAAGTAGCTCTAATCGCGGTCGGTGATCTGCTGCACAGCCCAGCGATTGCCGTCGGGATCGCTGAAGTAGACGAATCCGACATTGTTTAGGTCGTCACCCTCCTCAATCGGTCGCAAGCCGTCTTTGCCGTAGACCTGGACGTCGGTGGCTTGCACCCCCCGGGAGACCAACTCGGCATGAGCGCGTTGGATATCGGAGACGACTAGCTGCAGTCCCTCCAGGGAACCGGGCGTCATGTTGCCCAGACCTTTGCCGATGACGATCGAACAACCCGAGCCGGGTGGGGTGAGCTGCACGACTCGGAGGTCGCCACTGATGCGGGAGTCGTGGTCGACGTGAAATCCGAGGCCCTCCTCGTAGAACTTCTTCGATCGGTCGACATCGGAGACCGGCACTACCACCACTTCCAGAGTCCAGTTCACTCAGCCTCCTCTCGCCAGCAGCTTCTGGAGCTGGGGGCGACTGATGTTGCCGCCACTCAGAACCACCGCGACCCGTTTTCCGGCCAGCTCTGCTTTGAGCTTGAGTGAGGCGGCGGTTGACGCTGCTCCTGCCGCTTCGACCATATTGCGAGTGGCGTCGATCAGCCGCAGTTGTGCCTCCTGGATTTCGTCGTCGGTTACGAGGACAAAGTCATCGAGGAGTTCCCAGAGGATCGTTTGTGGCAACTCGAAGGGCGCTCTGGTCGCCAGACCCTCGGCGATCGTCTCGTTCTGGTCTTCGATCAGGGCCCTCTCCTTCCACGAGCGATAGGCCGCAGGGGCCTGGGCGGACTGCACCCCGATCACCCGGATCGATGGGTCGACCGCGTGGGCGACGAGGCACGCTCCCGACGCGCCGCTCCCTCCGCCGATGGGAACGATCACCACCTCGATCGAAGGCTCCTGTTCGAAAATTTCGAGGCTCGAGGTGGCGACACCGGCAATCAGATGCGGTTCGTTCCCTGAGTCGATGTAGCGATAACCCCGGGAGTTCGCCAGTTCCTGACAATGGGCTTTGGCGTCGTCGAAATCACGCCCGTGCTCGACCAGCTCGGCGCCCAGGCCCCGCATCGAGGCGAGCTTGGCGGGGTTGGCGTGCTCGGGTACGCAGATGACCGCCTTCACTCCGAAGAGTCGGGCTGCGTAGGCAATCGACTGACCGTGGTTGCCGGTCGAGGCAGTGACGACTCCCCGCCGGCGTTCGTCATCGGTCAATTGCGATATCAGGTTGACACCGCCGCGGACCTTGAAGGCTCCGATCGGTTGATGGTTCTCGTGCTTGACAAAGACCTCGGTGCCCACCAGGTCGTTGAGTACCGGGTAGGAATAGAGCGGAGTCGAATTTAGATACGGTGAGATCCTGCGCCGAGCCGTCAGCACGTCGGCGAAGGTGGGGATGTCCCAGCCCATCAGCCGCCGGTGGTACGAAGCTTGTCTTTGGCCTTTTTCTCTTTCTTTTCTTGACGTTTCTGCTTGGGGTCCTTGGCCGGGGCTTTCTTGTTGCTCCGGCCGCCCTTGTCCTTATTCGCCATCAATACCTCCGTGTCGACCCCATTGTGCTCAGTTGGCCAGACGACGGCGACCCAATAGCCAGACGGTCCCGACCAACAGCACCGCCCCTGCTCCCAGCCCCACCGCTTGCCAATCGAAGTTGGCGGGAGGTGATGTCTCAGCCGAGGGCTGCGTCCCGGGCCCGAGGGCGTTGATGGCGGTTTCGGCGTCGGTCGTGGAACAGAGGGAAGAGCTCAGGAAGCCGCCATCGTCGTTGGCAAAGATCGCGATACGGCTGCCAACATTGGCGTCGATTCCGCATGCCGCGCTGTTGTTGGCGGTCACCACCTCCACCTGGGCCGGAACCTCACCGGCGAGGACGGTGTCGACGTCGAAGGTCAAGGTGTGATTGGTTCCTCCGGGGACGGCACCTGACATCGTGCCGACGAAGGCGATCGGACCGAACTCGAGCATCTCCTCGGGGGACGCGACCATGCAGCTACAGCCGTGGGCGGGGCTGGCGACGAAGAGCAGGGAGACCGTGAGAACTAGGAGCGGCATTAGTTTTCGCATGAGGCTCTGACGACGCCACCCGGGATTCGGTTCCCGTCTGGCACCTGGTCGGGCCGGGGATAGCGTTATCCGGCATGTGCCAGCGTGGGAGTTCGCTCCGACTGGGTTGGGCTCCCATCGCCACCATCGTCGCCTGGCTGACCGCGCTGCCGCAGCCGGCGCTCGCTCATGGCCTGGGAGGACGCAGCGACCTCCCGGTCCCGTTGGGCTACGCCGTAGCCGGTGCCCTGTCGATCCTCGTCGTCACCTTTGTCGCTTTGATCCGCCTATGGCCCCAACCAAGAATGCAGGAGCCGCCCATCTTGCGGCCCATCCATCTTCCAGCCTGGCGGCTCATTGCCGGTGCTCTCCGTGGGCTAGGAATCATCGGGCTCTTGGTGCTGGTCGTGGCCGGTTTGTTCGGGAGCGACAACAGCGTCCGCAACCCTGCCCCGGTGCTGATGTGGGTGGGGTTCTGGCTGATCGTCCCTTTTGCTTCGGCAGTGCTCGGCGATCTGTATCGGCTGATGAACCCGTGGGAGCCATTGGTCAGCTGGACTGGCCGATCAGCTTCCGGGCGGGCATGGCCGGCATCAATCGGGCTATGGCCGGCACTGGTCCTGTTCGTCGGTTTCGTGTGGTTGGAACTGATCTATCCCCGCTCAGCCGAGCCGAGGACGGTGGCCGTGGCGGTCCTGCTTTTCGGGCTGCTGCTGACGACGGTCGCTGACCGCTGGGAAGGCGGACTGGAGGGGCTGGACCCCTTCCGAACCTACAACCGGCTCATCTCCGCCATCGCTCCGATCGAGCTCGACCGCATGCAAGGACCCCGATGGAGGGGGTGGCTACGAGGGCTGCCGTTGCTCCCGTCGCAACCGGGCTTGACCGTGTTCGTCATCGCGATGATCGGCACCGTGACCTATGACGGCTTGTCGGCCACAACCTGGTACGACCGCACGTTCGACTCCTTCGGGATCTCCATGGCTGGGGGTTCTCTCCTACTGCTCGCAACGGGCGGCTTACTGGGCCTCGCCTACGCTGGCGCCTGCTGGGCAGCGGCCCGGCAGGCAGGTGAAAAATGGACGACAACAGCCGTCGCCCAACGATTTGCCCACACGCTGGTCCCGATCGCCTTTGCCTATGCCTTCGCCCACTACTTCACGCTGGTGATATTCGAAGGCCAGTTACTCCTGAGCACGATTAGCGATCCATTCGGACGCGGCTGGGATCTCTTTGGGACCGCCCGACGATCGGTGGATTTCACCATCCTCTCCCCGTATTCGATTTGGTGGGTGCAGCTGACTGCGATCGTCCTCGGTCACGTAGCCGGGGTGGTCCTTGCCCATGATCGAGCCCTGTTTGACTTTCGCGGCGCCAAGGCAGTCCGTAGTCAATACGTCATGCTGGCGTTGATGATTCTGCTCACCACCTTGGGTCTGGTCATCCTCGCCACGAGCTGACTAGTCCCGGACTGCGGAGCTGAATTGGTCCCTTGCGGAAGCGGCCCGGCGAACCGTTACCGGCGAGCTGTCCGTATTGTGCTGAGGCGATTGGAGAGGAGGGATTTGTGAGAAAGCCACTCTTGTTGGCTGTTCTGGTGGGTCTGTTGGTGGTGGCGTTCATCGCCCCCGGCGCTTCGGCCGGTAAGGACGCCGATTTCGCGTCACCGATGTCGCATGCTCAAGAGCCGGGGCCAGTCGATGCCCCGGGCGCAGGCGGCTATGCCGAATACTGGGTCGACGGTTCCACACTTAACTACCGCATAACGGTTCGAAAGCTGACGGGACCCGCAACTATGGCGCATATCCATGGACCGGGAGACCGTCACGAAAGCGTTGGGATCAGTATCTGGCTCTGCGGAACTACCGGCGGATTCGCGGGCCCGGCTGGAACTCCGACATGCAGTTCCACCACCGATGGCGTCCTGGTGGAGGGCTCGGTTACGGTGACGATGGAACAGCTCGCCATGCTGGAGGACAAGCTGGGATATACCAATGTTCACACCGTCTTGCACCCACCGGGAGAGGTGAGGGGACAGGTCCTTCGGGTGGGAAAGCCCTAAAGAACACCGCTGGAATCGCAAGAGAACCCTCGCCCTGGCGGGGGTTCTCTTTTTTGAGGATCGCGAGCGACCGACGCCAGGCCGAACGCTTGGCG
>JBOGEW010000084.1:0-5238 GCA_050742075.1 Acidimicrobiia bacterium | reverse complement strand
GCCTTAACCATTGCCTTGAATTCCTTCACCGGTTCGGCGGTGCTGGCGAACCGCGGGTCGGGGGCAAAGAAACCCAACGTCGAGTAGCCCCAGTAGTTGGTCAAGCCTCGGTCGGACACTGCCGGCTCGGTGGCGGAGGCATGAATGGGCATCAATTCAACCGCCGTCACTCCCAACTCGGTCAGGTGATCGATGATCGGATCGGCGGCTAGACCTTTATACGTCCCCCTCAGCTCCGGAGGCACCTCCGGGTGGCGGATGGTCATTCCCTTCACGTGGGTCTCGTAGAGAAAGGTGTTCTCCCAGGGCGTGTTGGGCGAAGCATCGCCTTCCCAGTCGAACTCGAGATCTGCGACCACCGACCGCACCGTGTTGCCAGCGCTATCCCGATCGTCCGGTTCGTCCTCACCAGCGACCAGAGTCTCGTGGCCGGTGATGTAACCGTTGAGACACCGGGCGTAGGGGTCCGACAGGAGCTTGTGTGGGTTGCACCAGAGGCCTTCATCGGGCTTCCAGGGGCCGTGAACCCGAAACCCATATTCCTGACCGACTTCGACCCCGGCGACTCTCGCCTCATGCTTCGTGTCTCCGGAGGGACTGAGGATGACGCGTTCTTCGACCCCGTCCTGGAAAAGGCAGAGTTCGACCTTCTCCGCATAGGGAGCATGAACCGAGAACTTGTTCAGGGTGTGCAGTACCAGGGCGTCCAGGGGCTGCGGCCGAGGTTCTGGTAGTAGGAGGCGAGCCAGGCCGCGGTGCCAATGTTGGCTTCCGGGTCGAAAACGCTGGCTCCCCCAAAACCCGCCTTGGGGGAAATCACTGCCCATGTCCCCGGCAAGAACTGGAAGAGACCGGAAGCCCCGGAATAGGGGTTATACGCCTCGGGGTCGCCGAGGCTCTCGCATTGGATGATGCGCAGCGCCGGTTCCGCCCAGGCCGCCGGGAAATAGGCGGACACCAGACCCCGCCACCGCTCCACCGCCGGTTTGAGCGGATTCGATCCGATCGACGGAGGTGGGGGATGGGTGCTGGGGGTGGTGGTGACGATCGGAGCGGTTGAAGAAATGCTGGTGGTAGTCGTGGTCGATCGCTCCGATTGACGCTCCAATTCGGCCGCCGCCGCCTGCGCTCGTTCAACTCGATCAAGCTCCGCTAGAAACGCCCGGTCGGCCGCTCGGGCCTGACCGATCGCATAGGCGACTGCTCGATCGGCCTCGGCAAACGTCTCTTCCAGGCTGTCTGCCGCCGCCTCGGCCGCTACCTGCAGGGCAGTCACTTCTGCCATCTCGCTCGCCATGCGAGTGCGCAATTGGTCGAGGTTCCGGCGACTGACGGCCAGGGTCGTGGCCTGGTCCTGGTCATCGCCGGCGATCAGCTGGATGATCGGTTGACGAAGCAGAGCCTGTTGTACGTTCTTGCTCTCGAACACCAAATTGCCCGGGAGCGCCAGTGCCTCCATGTAGGCGTCGGCCGCCAGGGCGCCGGCCCGGGCGGTGACCCGGGCCAGCTCCGTTCCTGCCGTCCCGACCAGCTTCCCCAGCCGGTCAACCGAAGCAGCTTTGGTGGCGAGCAGGAATGAGACCCGCTGATATTCCTCGAGGGCGGCCAGTAGCTGGGCCTCAGAAGCGTTGCGATTGCGGACCGCACCGGCGAGCAAGCTGTAGGCGGAGTCTCGGCGGTCCTCCGCTTCTTCCAGGGTGGTTTGGGCATGGGAGACAACCGGCAGCACGGCCACCAGGAAAACCAGCGCGAAGAAGGCGACTCCTGCCCGTCGCAGGCCCATGACTCGGTGACAAGGCTAACCCCGTTTCTCCCTCCGAAAGGGGGGAGAGCCGGCGCAGCCCGCAGGGAGGAGAAACCGGCGTAGCCGGAAGGGGGTGCGCGGCCCCCTCCGTCGCCTGCGGCGACACCTCCCCCAACTGCGCTCGCTGGGGGAGGAAACTGCGCGCTTGCCGGCTGGGGGAGGAAACTGCTCGCTGCGCTCGCTGGGGGAGGAAACTCGGGCTAGACGCTCCCTGAGAACGTGTCGCAGGCGTTGGGGTCGCCCTGGTCGTAGCCGGTCTGGAACCAGCGCTGGCGCTGCTCGGAGGTGCCGTGATTGAAGGATTCGGGATCAATCCGGCCTTGGGTGGCCATTTGAATCCGGTCGTCACCCACGGCGGCCGCGGCTTCCAGCGCCTCGCTTATCTCCCCGGGTTCCAACGCGATGTCCTCCCCGGTCTGCAGCTGCCCGACAAAGACCGTCGATGCCCAGACCCCGGCAAAGCAGTCGGCCTGAAGCTCCATCCGAATCGAAAGGTCGTTGGCCTGTGAGGGATCTTGCTGTTGGGTCTGGCGTACCTGCTCGTTGATGCCCAGCAGATTCTGAACGTGGTGGGCGATCTCATGGGATAGGACATATGCCGGTGCGAGGTCGCCGGTGGCCCCGAAGCGGTCGGAGAGCTCCTGGAAGAAGTCGAGATCCAGGTACATCTGCTGGTCGAGCGGGCAGTAATGAGGACCCATCCGCGCGTCGGCCCCGCCACAAGCCGAGTCGGTGAAGCCGGTGAAGAGGACCAGCTGTGCGTTTTGATATTGACGACCCGAGGAAGAAAAGATCTCCTGCCACATCGCCTGGTTGTCGTCGAGGACGACCGACATGAAGTCGGCCATGTCCGCCTGGGGATCGGTCGCCGGGTCAAGGGGATTCTCGACGGCCGAGGTCTGGGGAGCCGGAGCCAATTCGCCGAGGACGTCGCCGAGACCACCGCCGTCACCACCGGTGAGAAGGGCGACGATGATCGCGATGATGATCGCAATTCCCCCGCCTCCGGCGCCGATTGCCACCCCGGGCCTCCGCCTGCCGCCACTCCCCCGAACGTCGATGATGTCGCCAGATCGTTCTGTTGGCTTGCGGTATCGAACCATGTCTGGCGATAGTAAGGGAAACCCAGGATTGTCGACGCGCCGTTGCCCAACTGGCGATCCCGTTGTACGTCCTCATCACGACCGGGAGTCCCGCACTCACCGGAGTCGCGGAAAATCTCCTCGGCAGGTGGAACACCAGATACGACCGCCGGGTTTTAGTCTCGTAGACGAATAGGAGTTTCAGATGTTTGGACGGAGCAAGTCGACGGATGCAGCCCTGCCCGGACGCGAGGAGGCGATGGCGGTGCCGGCTCGCCACTTCGTCAATGGCAACCCACTGGTCGGGCCCTTTCCCGCCACTTTCGAGATGGCCATATTCGGCATGGGTTGTTTCTGGGGTGCTGAAAGGCGCTTTTGGCAGACTCCCGGCGTCTACACCACCGCCGCCGGCTACGCGGGCGGGATCACCCCTAACCCCACGTATGAAGAAACCTGCAGTGGCCGCACCGGGCACGCCGAGGTGGTGCTGGTGGTCTTTGACCCGGCCGAGGTCACCTATCACGAAATCCTGCAGCGGTTTTGGGAAGGACACGATCCGACCCAGGGCATGCGACAGGGAAACGACGTTGGGACCCAGTACCGCTCGGCGATCTACACCACCAGCCCCGAGCAGCAGGAACAAGCGGAGAAAAGCCGCGATGCTTATCAGGAGGACTTGGAGAAGGCCGGCCACCGGGGACGGATCACCACCGAGATCAAACCGGCCGGACCCTTCTATTACGCCGAGGACTACCACCAGCAGTACCTAGGGAAGAACCCCGGTGGTTATTGCGGGCTGGGGGGAACCGGCGTCTCCTGCTCCGCCTGATCAGCGGACCCAGGTTTCGGAGGATGGCCCAAGCGATCTACCAGTCCGCAGAACGCCGCGCGGTCACCAACCGCTGAGGTCGGAAACCGCCATCACCAGCTGATCGACGGTCAGCTCTTCGTCGAGGTCGGCAGCGATATCGGGCGTGACCCCGTCTTCGCCGAAATCGTTGCCCCCGGCCGTCACCCAGCGGGCGACAGTCAGCTTCAAGGCACCCCCGTTGGATAGTCCATAACGTTGCTGCACGGTGTTCTTGCCGAAAGTGTTGTCACCGATCACCACTGCCCGGTTCCGCTCCTGCAAAGCAGCGGAAAGAACTTCGGCGGCGCTGGCGCTCCCCCGATTGACGACGATCGCCACCGGCAATGAGCCATCGGCGAGGAGACCCCCCTCGTCGGCGTCATAAACCTCCTCGTCCTCAGGTCCGATCGTCCGCACCACCACTCCCTCGGAGAAGAACTCACTGGCGATCTGAACGGTGGCGAAAAGTGCTCCTCCGGGGTTGTCGCGCAGGTCGAGGACGAGTCGATCGATGCCGGCAGCAACGAGATTGTCGAGGGCCTCGTGGAACTGAGAGTCGGAGCTGTCGGTGAACACGTTCAGTTTGAGATAGCCGACATCTCCCACGACCTCGCTCTCGACCACCGGCACCGAAATCGAAGCCCTCACAATGTGGAGCTCCATCTCCCTCCCGTTGCGGTCGACCGTCAGGCTCACCGTGGTGCCGGCCTGTCCCCGCACGGCCGCGGTCACTTCGTCGACGGTCCAGCCGTTGATCGATTGGCCATTGACCGCAACGAAGACGTCGCCGGAGCGCAAGCCCTGGGCTTCGGCCGGACTTTCGTCGAAGACGGAGACGACGACCAGACGACAGCTTGCCGAGACGATGCTGCATGGTGTCGACTCCGGATCATCGGCGGTGAGATCCTCTGAGGCCACCAACGCACCGATTCCTTCTACCGAGCCAGCTTGATCCTCTTGCATCATCCGCAGAGCCGCCGGGTCGAGATAGGCGCTATTGGGATCAAGGGCGTTCATCAGACCCCAGAGCGCGGCTTCCTCGGCCACTTCGAAGGGCACGGCTTCATCGGCCCACTCCTGGCAGATGGCTACGAATTCGGAGCTGGGGATGACACACTCGCCCACCTCCCCGCTCGTGGTCTCGTCGAGGGCGTCAACCTCGAGGGCGGCAGCGGCGGCCAGCGTCGAGTCTGCGATGGGGTCGACGTACTTCTCCCCGATCAATCGGTGCGCTTCACAGAGGAGGGTCTGCTCCTCCGGAGTACAGGTCCTGAAGTCGACGGCAACCGTGGTGGTCGTCATAGAGCCGACGGTGGTGCGCCCTTGCTCGGGAGCGGTGGTGGTTGAGGGCATCGACGACGAACTGGTGGGGGCGGAACCCGGGCTCGTCGTGACGGGGGCGCTCGCAACCGCGCACCCAACCAGGAGGAGAAGCAGAAAAGCCCGAACCGGAACCCGATTCATTTCTTGCGTAGATTTGGCCGCATTTATGCGGCCAAATC
>JBOGEW010000083.1:0-3946 GCA_050742075.1 Acidimicrobiia bacterium | reverse complement strand
ACCAAAGGGTCAAAGCCAGATCTGATTAGAAACTGGTGGCCACCATTGGAGACCATCACCCGCTTGGCATTGGGCAGAAGGCGCTGCCAGCGGTCGAAGTCGCCCAGATTGGTGTAGCGGTCGTCAGCCGCATCGAGGATCAGATTCGGCCAGTTGGTAGACAGAAAAGCCAAGGGGGCGAGATCATCGATCACGGTTAGATCGGCCAGCGTCGTCCACATCGTGTCGGCTCGGGCACCGATGGACTGGCGGCCATAGTCGGAGACCAGCGCCGAGGGAAAACGTCTGGTGAACCGCGCCGCGACACTCACCGCCGGCCACAACGTGCGAAAGACGCCAATCGCGAGCCGGCCCCGGGCGTCGGGTTGCGCCTGGGCGATTCGGAGGGCGGGTGGTGGCATTAGCCCGGGCCGCGGGAAGAGAGCCGATATCACCGCCAGTCCCGCAGTCTGGTCGGGTCTTCTTGCCGCCCAGAGAGCCGCCAAGACCGCTCCTACCGAATGGCCCGCCAGGACGGGGCTTCCCCCTGCCCATTCCGCCACCGTGTCGATCGTCTCGAGATGAAATCCCCGGTCGTAGCGAAGAGAAGGTTTGTCCGAACGGCCGAAGCCGGCCAGGTCTGGTGCCACCAACGTCCAGCGACTGTCGAGATGGCGGGCCAGACCGTGCCAGTAACGCCCCGATCCACCCAGGCCATGCAGGGCGATCAGCGCCGGACCTGAACCGATCGTCCACACATTGAGCTTGCCCCAGGAGAAAGCGAGCTCATTTCTCGTCCAGTCGCTCACCCGTCCAGGATCACCCGCACTTCGTGGCTCTGACCATCGTCGATGAGTTCGAGGTCGGAGTCGGGCGGCTGTTCGACCTCGTCGAGTACCAAGGTGCCAACTCCCCTCGTCGCTCCGTTGGGGTTCTCGACCCGGATCTGATACTGCGATGAGTGGTAGCGAAAGTTGATCTCAAAGCCCCGCCACGCCCGCGGAATGCAGGGGTCGATGCGGAGTCTCTCTCCCCGCAGGCGAAACCCGAGAATCCACTCGACCCCGGCGCGATACATCCACCCGGCGGCGCCCGTGTACCAGGTCCATCCGCCCCGTCCCACGTGCGGCGCTTCCGAATAGATATCCGCTGCCGCCACGTATGGCTCGACCCGATAGCGATGGATCCCGGCCCGGGTGCTGGCGTGGTTGATCGGGTTCAGTATCCCGAATAGCTCTCCCGCCCTGTCGCCCTGACCGAGGGTGGCGAAGGCAATGATCGACCAGATGGCGGCGTGGGTGTACTGACCACCGTTCTCCCGGACCCCCGGCAGGTATCCCTTGATATACCCCGGATCGACCTCCCAGTGATCGAAGGGCGGGGTGAAGAGGAGGACCAACCCGTCCCCTCTCCTCACCAGGTACTCCTCGACTGCCGACATGGCGCGTTCGGCCCGGTCGGGTTGACCGCCCCCGTGGATCACCGACCAAGACTGGGCAATCGAGTCGATTCTGCATTCAGGATTGGCCGACGACCCGAGCGAGGTTCCGTCATCGAAGAACGCCCGTCTGTACCAGTCGCCATCCCAGGCAACCGCTTCCAGCCGGGCCCGCAAGACTTTGGCCGATCGCTGCCAGCTCAGCCCCACCCGCGATTTGTCAACGCGATCCGCGAGGTCGGCGAAGCGCTTGAGATTCGCTTCGAGGAACCAGCCCAACCAGACGCTCTCGCCCCGTCCTTCGATCCCGACTCGGTTGAAACCGTCGTTCCAATCGCCCGAACCGATCAGGGGAAGGCCATTGGGGCCCAAGCGTTGGCGGGCGCGGTCGAGGGCGCGCCGGCAGTGATCGAAGATCGTCCCCGAGTGGGCGGAAATGTCGGGGGTGAAGTAGGCCTCCTCCTCGTCCGGTTTGAGCTCGGGGCCGGTGAGATAGGGAACGCGCTCTTCGAGAAGATCGAGATCGCCCGTCACCTCGATGTAATGAGACACCGCATACGGCAGCCAGAGGTAGTCATCGGATATGCGGGTACGTACTCCCTTTCCGGAAGGCTCATGCCACCAATGCTGGACATCGCCTTCTTCGAACTGGCGGCCGGCGGCTCGTAAGAGGTGGGCGCGGGTCATCTCTCGCATGGGCACTGTCAGAGCCATCACGTCTTGCAGCTGATCGCGGAATCCGTACGCCCCGCCAGCCTGATAGAAGGCCGATCGTCCCAGGACCCGACAAGACATCGCCTGATAGAGCAACCACTGATTGATCATGATGTCGAAAGAGCGATCAGGGGTTCTCACCTGAAGCGCTCCCAGAATGTCGGTCCACCGAGTTCGCACCTCTTGCTCTACCCGTCCGCCAGGGACGGCCCGGTAGTGCTCGATCAACGCCGATGCTTGCTCGGCGTCCCTCCCCTCCCCGATGAGCAATACGACTTCGATCTCTTCACCGGGAGCCATAACGACCTGGCGTTGCAGCACCGCACATGGGTCAAAGCCGCTGCCGGTTCGAGCCGAGAGTCCCCTTCGACGCTCCAGGGCCGCTGGGCGCTCGAGGGACCCGTGCCTCCCGAGAAACTCAGTCCGGTCTGTCGTCCAGGCCGTGATATCGGCGCCAAAATCGGCGAAAGCCACCTTGGCGGAGAAGTCGGCGTTCCACGGATTGCGGGCGAAGATGGCGCCGGTGGTCGGGTCGGGCTCGTTGACGATGTGAAACCTCTGACCGACTCGAGTCGGGCCGAGAACCCACTCAACGTAGGCGGTCAGAGAAAGCCGTCGGCGTCGACCGCTCTGGTTTTGGAGACGCAGCGTCGAGATCTTCACCGGGTCGCGAAGCGGCACGGTCATCCGAAGTCGGCTGCGGATTCCATGGGACGTGTGATCGAATTCCGAGAATCCAGGTCCGTGCCGGATGACGTAGGAGGAACCGTGGTCTCTCATCGGAAGAGCGGTCGGCCCCCAGAGCTCTCCGGTGTCGTTGTCGCGGATGTAGATGGTCTCGCCCGGTGGGTCGGAGACGGGGTCGTTCGACCACGGCGTCAATTGGTTCTCCCGACTATTGCCAGCCCAAGTGAATCCGGCGCCCGACTCTGAGACCACGAAGCCGGCATTCTCGTTGGCAACCACGTTGATCCAGGGAGCAGGAGTCCATTGGCCCTCTCCCAGAATCACGACATATTCAGAGGCACCTTCCGCAAAGCCTCCGAGGCCGTTGCGGAACTCGAGATCCAGTCGAGGCTGGGGTCCTCCCGGTGAAGGCGGTTGCTGGCTCTTGCGCCGGGCCGGAGCCACCGTCGGCGGACGTGGCCGGCGTGCCAGTTGATCCGCCAGCGACCCATGATGACTCAGCAGGATCGCCCGGGCCGAAGCCTGCAGCAAGGCCCTATCCTCGGGACTGAGCAGATCGCCCCGGAACAGGAACACTCCTCCATCTGGCTCCGCCCCGATGCCGCGCCCAGTGGTGCGCACCACCTCCTCGATCGTCGCCTGCAGATCGGCAACATAAGAGCCCGGCTTCTCGTTGATGATGACGAGATCCGCCGCCAATCCCTTGGCGCGCCAGTATTCCTGCGCCCGTAGGAGGTCGCGAACGATGCCTCTGTCCTCTGGTTGGTCGATTCGAAGCAAAACCACCGGAAGGTCGCCAGAAATGCTGTGGCGCCACAGCGCCGGCTGGCCCCCGGCGGCAGTTGACAACACCGCCGAAGGAGCCCTCATCGACGGGTCCACATAGATCAAGCGCTCGGCCAGTTGCTGGAAGAGATGCGCCTGCTCGGGGGTCACTCCGAGATGGTGGAGACGAACCTGGGCCTGGGTCCACGAGCCCGTGAGGCTTTGTTCGAACGCTCCTGGATCCGAGAACTTATCGACCAGATCGAGCGCCTCTTCCCGGGAGGTCGCTACGACGGTGCTGAACGTCAGATGGACTGTCTCGCCCGGCGGTACCCTGACCCGCCTCCGCAGGCTCAGCACCGG
>JBOGEW010000082.1:0-3753 GCA_050742075.1 Acidimicrobiia bacterium | reverse complement strand
ACGAACTCGACACCGGTCACGCCGGACCCGATCACAATTATCTTCTCGGGAACGGCCGCCAGGTCATAAACATCGCGAGTGGTCAGGATTCGCTGGCCGTCGATGGGCGCCCAGTCGGGGACCCGGGGTTCGGAGCCAGTCGAAAGTAGGCAACGGTCAAAGGGGATGCGGGGACCGTCGTCGACCACTGCCTCATTGGGACCAACCAGTCGTGCCGTGCCGGTGACGATCTCGACCGCCTGCGACTTGAGAAGGCTTTCCCAGCTCCGGTTGATGTCGCCGGCGATAGTCGAAATCCGATTCGCCAACTGGGCGGAATCGACGCTTCCGGGAGCGGCCACCAAACCCAGGCGCGGAGCGTTGCGCATGGAGTCGATCCGGACCGCAGTCGCGGTCATCGTCTTCGAAGGAATGCAGTCCCAAAGATGGGCCGCTCCTCCGACGACGCTCCGTTCTGCCAGCGTCACCTTGGCGCCGAGGGCAGCGGCGTTGGTCGCGGCCGCGGTGCCGGCAGGCCCGGCGCCGATGATCAGGAAGCGAAGCGGGTCGGCCGGCATCAGGGGCGATGGGTTCCAAAGATCGACCGCAGCGCGTCCGAGCACTCGCCGACGGTGGCCCCGGCCGCTAGGGCTTCCTTTAAGGGGTAAAGCAGATTGCTCTCTCCCGAGGCCGCCTCCGCAACCGACTTCAGGAGCTGCTCGATCTCCGCATTGTCTCGTTCTTGCCGAAGGTGGTGCAACCGTCGGATCTGATCGGCCTCGAGCGCAGGATCAACCGCCAAGATCGGCACTGGTTGCTCCTCGCCGTCGTTAAAGCGATTAACTCCCACCACCACCGACTCGGCCTGCTCTTGTCGCCGCGCCTCTGCATAGGCTGAGTCCTCGATTTGACGCTGGATCCACCCCGCCTCGATCGCCTTCACCGCCCCGCCGCGCTTTGCCACCTCGGAGATGAGATCTCGCGCCAGCGCCTCTAATTGATTGGTGAGCTCCTCGACGAAATAGGAGCCAGCCAGAGGATCGACAGTATCGGTCATACCCGACTCGAAGGCGAGGATCTGCTGGGTGCGCAGGGCAACGCGGGCCGACTCGGCGGTGGGCAACCCGAGCGCCTCGTCGAACGAGTTCGTGTGCAGCGATTGGGTGCCTCCCAGCACTGCGGCCATCGCCTGCACGGTCGTCCTCACGATGTTGTTCTCGGGCTGTTGAGCGGTGAGCGTCGATCCCGCGGTCTGGGTGTGGAAACGCATCGCCCACGAGCGCGGGTCCTTCGCTCCGAGTTCGTTGCGCATCAGGTCGGCCCAGATCCGGCGGGCAGCGCGGAACTTGGCGATCTCCTCGAAGAAAAGATTGTGGCTATTCCAGAAGAAGGAGAGACGAGGAGCAAAAGAGTCGACCGTCAACCCGGCGGCCAGAGCGGCATCGACATAAGCCAGGCCGTGCGAGATCGTGAACCCGAGCTCCTGGGCGGCGCTCGCTCCCGCCTCGCGGATGTGATAGCCGGAGATCGAGATCGGATTGTACGAAGACAGGTGCTCGGCCGCTTATGCGAAGAGATCGGTGATCAAGCGCATCGAGGGCTGGGGCGGATTGATGGAGGTTCCGCGAGCGACGTACTCCTTGAGGATGTCGTTCTGCACTGTCCCGCGGATGCGGGAGGCGTCAACCCCCTGCTCCTCGGCTACCAATTGATAAAGCAGGAGCAGGATGGGAGCGGTGGCGTTGATCGTCATTGAGGTGGAAACTTCGCCCAAGGGGAGCCCATCGAAGAGCGCCCGCATGTCTTCGATCGAGTCGATGGCAACCCCGACCTTGCCCACTTCCCCCGCCGCCAGGGCATGGTCACTATCGAGGCCCATCTGGGTGGGGAGGTCGAAAGCCACCGAGAGGCCGGTCTGACCGGCGGCGAGCAGTCCTCGAAAGCGCTCGTTGGTGGCCGAGGCGGTGCCAAAACCGGCGTATTGACGCATCGTCCACGGTCGACCGCGGTACATGGTGGGATGAGGTCCGCGGGTGAAGGGATATTCGCCGGGAGCGCCGATTCGTTTGGGGTCGGCCTCCTCGTCGTAGACAACTTTTATCTCGATCCCTGAGGGAGTGCGCAAGGATTACCAATCGGGTCGGGTTAACCTTTGACTCTACCGGGGGTCACCTCCCGCGACCTTATGGCTAATCGTTCCCTGATCCATCAGTTGGAGGCGCGCGAACGGCGCGGTCGTTGGTTCCCGGCCCTCGCGGGACTGCTATCGATCGCTCTGCTCGGGAGCACCTGGGTGGGTCTCTTCACCTTCCTCGGAGCCAACTCCGCCTACGGCACCATCGACAAGGTTCGGGCCGAGTACATGCCCGATGATGTGGAAACCCGCAGCCTCGACCTCCCCGACCTTTCCCGCGTCTCCCGGGTGTACTCGAGAGAGGGTGAGCTCTTAGCGGAGCTGCATGCCGGTCGTAACTCGGAGCCGGTCTTGATCGAGCAGGTCCCACTCGTCCTTAAAAACGCGATCCTCGCTGCCGAGGACAAGGGCTTCTACAACCACGACGGGGTCTCGTTCCCTGCCATCGCCTCGGCCGCCCTCGACAACCTCCGCACCGGCAGCTCCCGGGGCGGTTCGACCATCACCCAACAAATCGTGAAGAACGTCTTCGTGGGTGACGAGCTCACCATCGAGCGCAAGGTCAGAGAGGCGTTCATCGCCGCCGAACTGGAACGGCGCTACGAAAAGGACCGCATCCTCGAGTTCTATGTCAACTCGGTCTATTTCGGAGCCGGCGCCTACGGAGTCAAGGCCGCGGCGACCGAGTTCTACGGACGCCCGATGGACGAGCTGACGCTCGATCAGGCGGCGACGCTGGCAGTCCTCGTTCGTAATCCAACGAGCTATGACCCCCGTCGCTTCCCCGAGCGCGTTCTGGAGCGGCGCAACGACGTGCTCGACACCATGCTCGAAGAAGAGTGGATTACCGACCAGGAAGCACTCGACGCCAGGGCCCGGCCCCTCGGCGTCATTGAACACGTCGAGACCCGCGGCGTGGCAGAGCACATCTCGGCCGAGGTCCTCCGTCAGCTGCTTGACCCGGCTCACACCGAGTTCAACTTCCTCGGCCGCACCCGCGAAGAACGAACCATCGCCGTCTTCGGCTGCCCCTCCGACGACACTAACTGCACCGGCGGTGGCGGGCTCAATGTCGAGACCACGGTCAACCTGGCGCTGCAGGAGGCAGCCAACGACCTGCTGCTCACCTGGCTCCCGTTTTACCCCTCCGAGGAGAATCTCGAGCTCTGCAAGCGCATTTTCCCCACCGAGCCGATCGAGAATCTGAGTACCTACGCCGAAGCCAACTCCTGCGCCCCCACCGGGGCACTCACAATGGTCGATAACGCCACCGGCCAGGTAATAGTGATGGCCTCGGGGCTGCCCTTCGACCAGAGTCAATTCGACCTGGCGGTGCAGGGACGGCGCAACCCGGGCTCGGCGTTCAAGCCGTTTGGTCTGGTGGCGGCGCTAGAGAACGGCATCACCCTCGGCAACACCTACAGCGGCCACAGCCCGCAACAACTCACCTGCCCCAGCATCTGCTCCGACGGCGACAACCCCAACGTGTGGACGGTCTCCAATGCCGGAGCCAGTACCGGGCGAATCACACTCGAGGAAGCCACCACTCGCTCGGTCAACACGATCTATGCCCAGCTCTCGCTCCAGGTCGGGCCGGAGAAGGTGGTGGAGGTCGCCCATCGCATGGGTATCACCTCCCC
>JBOGEW010000081.1:0-4836 GCA_050742075.1 Acidimicrobiia bacterium | reverse complement strand
GATCTGCACCTACCTCAATGCCCAGGTCGGAGTGGTGATGCTCTATGTCCCCGACACCCACGAGCTCAAGTTGATGGATCCGATTTGGGTAAACGGCTATCCGCTCGCAGCGGGCGACCTCTCGGTTTCGGTAAGCGCCGGAGGTGTCCTCGCCCAAGTGTTCAAGTCGGGCAAGCCCATCCTGTTGGACCAGATCGCCGAGCGCTCTGACAGCTATGGAATTCTCGGCGATCTCGGTTTGAAGGAGGCGATGGTTGCCCCGCTGCGGGTCGAGCAGTTCAAGGTCGGAGTCATCGCGGTCGGTGATCCGGTTGACGGTTCCTTCGGTCGGGATCAGCTCGAAGCCCTTTCGTCCCTCGGCGCTCCGGCTGCCCTGGTTCTCTCCCAACTCGGACGCTATGAGGCAGTGGCCGAGATGACGAGGCGTCTGGAAGAAGTCGCCCAGATGAAGACCGACTTTGTTTCCGTCGTCAGTCACGAGTTACGTACGCCGCTCACGTCGATAATTGGTTCGCTCGACACCGTTGCCCGCCCCGAGCTTGCTCCCGAGGCCGAGACCGCTCGCAACCTCCTCAACACGGCCCGTCGACAGGCGGGACGGCTGCAGCGGTTGATCGAGGATCTTTTGATCGTCAGTCGTCTGGAGAGGAACGCGGTGCCCATCCAGCTCGAGAAAGTCGTTCTCGAGAAGTTCCTTTCCGAGCTGGCTGCCACATTGCAGATTTCCGACCTTCGCATCGAAGTGATGCCGGCAGAGCTCACCGTCCTCTCCGATCCCGATCACCTGAACCGGATTTTCTTAAACTTGTTGGAGAACGCCATCAAATATGCCCCGAGCAGTCCGGTGGAGGTGAAGGCGGAAGCCAAGGGAAACCGGGTAGAAGTGGCCGTGAGCGATCACGGAGCCGGCATACCGGCCGACATGCGGGAGCGTATCTTCCATCGCTTTACCCAGCTCGAGGGGTCGGCGACCCGCACGCGGGGCGGGACTGGTCTCGGTCTCAGCATCGTCAAAGGTCTGGCAGAGGCCATGCACGGAAGCGTTGAGCTCGCCGACACGCAGGGTGGCGGCGCTACCTTCGTCGTCAGTCTCCCTCGCTCAGAACCCGTGCCGGCGCTGGCGAACCCCCGTTATTCGGTGGGCTGAGACTCCTCTGTCATCTGCGCCGGAGCGGAGATGGCATGAAACCCGCCGTCGACGTGAATCACCTCGCCGGTGGTGAGCGGCGCCCAATCGGAGAGAAGGACACAGATCATCTTTGCTACCGCCTCGGGGTTGTTGGAGTCCCACTTCAGCGGCGCCCGTTCGGACCACGTGTCGTGCAGGTGGTCGAACCCGGGGATCGACTTGGCGGCCACCGTGCGCAAGGGACCGGCCGAAACCAGGTTGACCCGAACGTGAAAGCGCCCGAGGTCGCGCGCCAGATAGCGGCTGACGGACTGCAACGCCGATTTGGCCACACCCATCCAGTCGTAGGCGGGCCAGGCGCTGCGATTGTCGAAGTCGAGACCGACCACCGATCCCCCGCCGGCTTTCTGCATCAACGGCAGTACCCCCACCGCCAGTGTCTTCAGCGAGAAGGCCGAGGTGACGAAAGCCGTCGCCGCTGACTCTTGAGGAGTGTTGAGGAAATTGCCTCCGAGGGCATCGCTCGGTGCGAAGGCAATCGCATGCAGGGCACCGTCGAGCCGCCCCCATCGGCCGTCGAGATCAGCCGCGACGGCGGCGACGTGGTCGTCGTTGGTGATGTCCATCTCCAGCACAGGCGGCGGGCTGGGGAGTCGCTGCACGGCTCGTTCAGTGAGACGCAATGCCCGCCCAAAGTTGGTGACCACAATCTCCGCGCCCTGCTCCTGGGCAACCCGGGCGGCCGTGAAGGCAATCGAATCGTCGGTGGTGATCCCGGTGATGAGAAGTCTCTTACCCTCTAACAACATTTCGATCTCCCGCTCAGAAGTTGCCGCCGAATGTCATGATGCCGCGCAAACCCAAACCCATGAGGAAGAGCATCAACGAGCCGTAATACAGGGTGGGTTTCTTGCGGAACTGCGATCGATAGATGTAAGCGAAAGCCAGCGTGAAGGAGATAACCACTCCGTAAAAGACATGCTGGTTGCCGGGATTGATGTCCTCGAAGTTCATTGCCCCCAGCCCGAGGAGCACCTGCACCAGCATCACGCCAATGCCGAGGCCGATGGCTATCCAGAATGTTCGGCCCGCCTTCCGCTTCGCGAGATGCAATCCGACACCCCAAAGTCCGATCAAGCCGGTAACGGCTACCGCCACCCATCCCCAGATCGAATGAAAGCTGCCCAAAGTGAACCTGCTTGACCTGGGCCGTGGGGCCGATCGCTACTGATCCAGCAAGAGATCTGCGAACTGGTCGCGCACGACTTTCTTGTCGAATTTGCCGGTGCCGGTCTTAGGGATGGCGTCAATGAAGACCACCGTATCGGGAAGCCACCATTTGGCGACCTTGTCGGATAGGAAGTCGAGCAACTCCTCCTCGGTCGCGCTGAGGCTGGGCCGTAAGACGACGAAGGCCGCAGGTCGCTCCTGCCACTTCTGATGCTTCAACCCGACCACCGTCGCCTCGGCCACGGCGGGATGAGCCATCAGTGCGTTCTCGAGGTCGAGCGAGGAGATCCACTCCCCACCCGACTTGATGACGTCCTTCGCCCGGTCGGTGATCTTGATGTAGCCCTCGGGGGTGATCTTGCAGACATCGCCGGTCCGCATCCAGCCGTCCTGGAAGGTCTCGGCCGAGCGCGAGTCCTTGTAGTACTCGGCCGCGATCCAGGGGCCACGTATCAGGAGTTCGCCGAATGCGACTCCGTCGTGAGGAAGCTCGCTCCCATCCTCGTCGACGATCTTGATCTGGAGTCCCGGCGACGGCAGCCCCGCTGTCTCGAGAACGTCCAACTGACGCTCGAAGTCCCACTCGGCCATGCCCGGTTTGAGCAACGCAATCGAGGCGACGGGGTTGGTCTCGGTCATCCCCCATCCCTGCTTGATCAGGATTCCTCGCTCCTTCCAAAACCAGTCGATCATCGAGCGTGGTACGGCTGAGCCTCCGCAGAGGAAACCCTTCATCGAGCTCATATCCGCCTCGGGGTGTTCGGCCAGATACTGCATGATTCCGAGCCAGACGGTGGGAACACCGGCCGAGAAGGTCACCCGCTCCTTCTCGAAGAGGTTGACGAGCCCGGCCGGGCTGAGATCGGGCCCGGGATAGGTGAGCTTGGCACCGACGGCGGTGGCCATGAACGGATAGCCCCAGGCGGAGGCGTGAAACATGGGGACGACCGGCAGGATGTTGTCCTCGGGAGTGAGAGAAACCGCGGCCAGGTTGGAGATAGCGTGGATGTAGGTGGAACGCTGGGTGTAGGCGACGCCTTTCGGGTTGCCTGTCGTTCCCGAGGTGTAGCAAAGCATCATCGGCGATCTCTCGTCGAGCACCGGCCACTCGCCCCATTCCTCAACGCCTTCGATGAGCTCTTCGTAGGCGACGGCGTTGGGCAAGCCGCTGTCGCCGGCGTTGTCGCCCATCACGACGAAAGTCTTGACCGACTCGAGAGTCGGGGCGACCTTCTCGATCAGAGGGACCAGGTCGGGGTCGACGAAGAGAGCCCGGTCGGCGGCATGGTTGATGATGTAGGTGAGTTGATCGGGAAAGAGCCGCAAGTTGACGGTGTGGCAGATGCGGCCGGTGTTGGCCGTCGCCCAGTAGAGCTCGTGATGCCGGCGGTTGTTCCAGGCAAACGTGGCGATGGCCTCACCTTGGTCGATGCCCAGCCGGACACGCACGGCCGTGGCCAGGCGCCGAATCCGATGGTCAATCTCTCCGTAATTGGTCCTCACCACGCTGCGATCGGATTCGACAGAAACGATTTCCTGGTCAGGAAAGATGCGAACAGTCCGGTCATAGAGGGTGGAAAGCAATAGCGGGAAGTCCATCGAGTGAGGCACTTCTTATCCTCCGGCACCACCGAGGAGAGCTTCCTTCTCCCGGTTGTATTCGTCGTCTGAGATCTTTCCTTCGTCGTGAAGGCGGGAGAGAATCTGGAGCTGCTCGGCCCGGGAGACGCCGGCCCCGCCTCGTTCGAGGGTGAACATGCGGTCCTCACGAACTTGGTAAATCAGGTTCTTCATGTCCTCGGCCCGCGGAATGTCGCGGTAGATGGTTTGTCCCTGCTCGCCGGCGGACTCGATCATCACGTCACCGCTGCGAACCATCCTCTCGAACGCGCTCTGATGAAACGACACGGTGTTGATCATCTCGAGAGGGATCTCTTTGCCCGTCTTGGAGATGAAACCGGCTCGGTGGATGACCCTCTCGTTAGTGATGACGTGGTTCGTCGTCCACCAATTGATCACGCCTCGAATCGTGATGAGCACCCAAACAATGGCAACCACCAGAGGACCCCACACTGAGAGAGCCCCGGTAGTGAAGAAGGCGAGGAAGATAACCAGCCCCAGAGCCAAAAGCGAGATACCCAACGGACCGAGAATCGCTGTCCAATGGGGTTTGAACTCGGCAACGACCTCTTCGCCGGGACTGAGAAGTTTCTTGGGATAGGCCACGACCGGGAGGCTAGCTCCGACGCCTGTTGCGCTGCCTCGCGAAAACAAAGCAGTCGTCGCGAAAACCAACCACCAACATGGCCTTGACGCATCGTCCGAGGCTGAGTTATGTTGCCGCCGTCCGATAGGCAGTTTCTGTCGATCGGATGTGCGAGAGCCTTCGGGCTGTCGCAGAAGTCCTTCCTGGACAGGGGACCTTCGGGTCGTCGAGTCCACAAGGAAAGACCAGAAGGACCCCGAGAGGGTGGAGA
>JBOGEW010000080.1:0-7848 GCA_050742075.1 Acidimicrobiia bacterium | reverse complement strand
CTGCAAGCCGGCACCACCAATCTTGACGAGTTGGAGACCAGGATCCGGCCCTATCTCTAGGCCAAGGGGTGCCACGGGTCGGTTTCCCCAGATGCCGAGACAACGTTGGCAGTTCGCGGTGATGACGGCGATGCTCCTATTGCCGGTTTCGTGTGAACGCCTGCTCGACTCACCCGCGACCTCGCAGTCTGAGGTCTCGACCTCTCGGGTCGGAGTCGGGGGGAGCTGGCAAGCAGAACCGGTTATGGATGTCGCTCGCTCGGAGAATCCGGCGGCAGTTCTCGGGAACTCGATCTACACCATGGGCGGACTGGTCTCCAGTCCGCAGGGAATGGGAGCCACCAACACCGTCGAGCGCTACCAACCGGGAAGCGGTGGTTGGGAGACCGTGATGTCTCTCCCGGCCGCCCGACACCACTCGATGTCGGTAGTCCACGACGGCCGCCTTTATCACCTGGGTGGAATGGATAACTCCGGGTTCAATCCGGTCGCTACCTCCTGGGTTTTCGACCCCGAAAATGGCTGGACCGAGATCGCCGAACTTCCTGAGCCCGTTGGCGCGGGGGCAGCCGCCGTGATCGACGGGATCATCTACGTCGCCGGTGGCGTAGATGGAGGCGCGAGCCTGTTTGCCTACGACCCTTCATCGGA
The DNA here is from genome assembly GCA_050742075.1 of Acidimicrobiia bacterium. GTDB lineage: Bacteria > Actinomycetota > Acidimicrobiia > Spongiisociales > ZC4RG35 > JACCTH01. The sequence continues at coordinate 7,197 of JBOGEW010000080.1, read as the reverse complement.
CTCTTGGACAACGTTGGCCGAGATGGCGCAGCATCGGGAGCACACGGCGGCGGTGGCTCTCGATGGAAAGTTATGGGTGCTGGGCGGGAGGTGGGGCCCCGAGATGCTGAGCACGGTCGAGATCTATGACCCGGTGGCTGGCACCTGGTCGTCCGGTCCGGCGATGCCCGAGGCTCGTTCGGGATTCGGAGGCACGGTGATCGGTGGCACGATCGTGGTCGCCGGAGGTGAAGTGTTCTCCCCAACCAAGGCGTTGTCCACGACTGAGATATTGAGCGAGGGAGGATCCTGGATGCCGGGCGCAGCGCTCCCCTATCCGCTCCATGGCATGCCACTCGTGACAATCGAAGAGGTCATATACGTGATAGGCGGATCGGCGACCGCCGCCGACGTCGATAACCGCGGCGAGGTCTGGTCGCTGCGACCGTAGCCCCGTTGGTACGGTGAATCGATGAGATTCGCACTGATGACCGAGCCGCAGCTCGGGGGGACATACGCCCAGTTGTCCGCTGCTGCCCGGCAGGCTGAAACGGGGGGCTTCGAGACCTTCGCTCGTTCCGATCACTTCTACTGGACTGGAGAACAACCCGCCGCCGCCACCGAAGCCTTTGCCAGCCTCGGAGGTCTCGCCCGGGAAACCAACACGATTCGCTTGACGGTTCTGGTCAGCCCGATCACGTTTCGCCACCCCGCGGTAATCGCCAAAGCAGCGGCAACTCTCGACGAGATGTCAAACGGACGTTTCGACCTCGGGGTGGGAACCGGCTGGATGGAAGCCGAGCACGAAAGCTACGGAATTCCGTTCCCACCGTGGCGCGAACGCTTCCAGCGTCTAGAAGAGGCGCTCGAATACCTCCGAGCCGCTTTCTCGGGGAACGAGTTCTCAGGTCGCTTCTACCAAACCACCGCTGACTCCCTCCCTCGACCAACGAAGCTTCGGCTGATCGTGGGCGGGAGCGGACCCGAGAAGACGCCCGCCCTTGCCGGCCGTTTTGCCGACGAGTACAACCACTTCGTCAACCGCGCCGAGGTGATCGCTCCGAAAGTCGCACGGATGAAGGCGGCGGCTACCGAGGCTGGACGCGATCCCGCCTTGATCGTGGTGTCCGTTATGGGTCCGGCAGTAGTTGCCGAGGACGAAAGCGAGCTTGATCGACTGCTGAACGACGCAGCGAAGATACGGCGAATCGATGTTCCCGAGCTTCGACAACGCTGGGAAACCAACGGAGTGCCTTACGGCACGGTCGACCAGGTGCAAGAGAAGCTTGCTTCACTCTCCGAGATCGGCGTCTCCAAGTACTACTTGCAATGGCTCGCCCTCAGTGACTCCGACGGCCTCAGCCGCTTCATCGACCTGGCCAAGCGCCTGACCTGAGACGGACCCAGGGTTGTAACCGTTGTGGTACGACAGTTACAGCCCGCAGAATCGATGGCCGCGGTAATCGAGGGCGTAGGTACCCTTTCTCTATGAGCGAGATCCTGCTCCGCATAGAGGACCTTTTTGCGGGTGCCGCCGGAACTCAGATCATCAACGGGATCGATCTCGAGATCCACCGGAGCCAGGTGCACGCCATCATGGGCCCCAACGGCTCGGGGAAATCAACCCTGGCCAACGTTCTCATGGGTCATCCCCAGTACCAGGTAACCGGGGGACGAATTTTCTTCCTGGGCGAGGACATCACCCATATGCCACCCGACGAACGGGCCCGGCGGGGGCTGTTTCTAGCCTTTCAAAACCCAGAGGCGGTGCCCGGGGTTTCGGTCGTTCAGTTTTTGCGCCAGGCGCTGGCGAACCGTACCGGTATCGATCTCTCCGTCCTCGAGCTTCGGCTCAAGGTGATGGAGGCCATGAAGTCGCTCGGAATGTCGTCGGGCTTCGCTGATCGCTATCTCAACGAGGGCTTCTCGGGCGGCGAGCGCAAGCGCAACGAGGTCTTGCAGATGGCTGTGCTGGAGCCCGAGCTGGCGATCATGGACGAAACCGACTCGGGTCTCGATATTGACGCTCTCCGCACGGTGGCCGATGGGGTCAAGAACTTGACCGGGCCGGAAAGAGGGTTCCTCATCATCACCCACTACCAACGATTGCTCGACTACATCACCCCCGACGTGATCCATATTCTCCTGGACGGCCGGTTGGTCGAGACGGGTGGGCCTGAACTCGCCGCCCGCCTCGAGGCTGAGGGCTACGACGGGATCCGAGCTCAGCACAGAGCCCAGCTCGAGGTGTAGCCGTGCTTGATGTTCGCAAAGATTTTCCAGCTTTCGCCGCCGGGGCCGGCCACTTTCTCGATTCGGCCGCCTCATCACTCAAGCCCAGAGTCGTGCTTGAGGCAATGCACGAGTTCGCCGGCAGTCTCTACGCCAACGTCCATCGTGGCGCCTATCGACTGTCTACCCAATCGACCGAGCTCTACGAGCAAGCCCGCTTGGTCGCGGCCGGGTTTATCGGTGCCGCCGATGCCGACCATGTGATCCTTTGCCGGGGAACCACCACCGGACTCAACATGGTCGCCGCGGGGTGGGGCGGGACTCATCTCCGGGCTGGCGACCGCATCCTCCTCACCCACCTCGAGCACCATGCCAACATCGTCCCTTGGCAGATGGTGGCGAATCGGTCCGGGGTCCAGCTCGACTATGTGCGTCTGACTCCCGAGTTCACCCTCGACTTCGAGGATTTTCAGCGCAAATTGGAATTGCGGCCGGCGATCGTGGCCTTCAGCGGTATGTCGAACGTGCTTGGCACGATCCCTCCGATCCGCCAAATGGCTGACGCGGCTCACGAGGCAGGGGCCCTGGTGGTTCTCGACGCTGCTCAACTCGTACCCCACCGCCCCGTGAACGTCGCCAGTCTGGGTATCGATTTCATGGCATTCTCGGCCCACAAGACCTTGGGCCCGACCGCCATCGGCGTCCTCTGGGGCCGCCCCGAGCGGCTCGAGGAGATGGAACCCTTCGAAGGCGGTGGCGAGATGATCTCAAACGTCGAACTCGATCGGTCCACTTGGGCCCGAATCCCCCATCGTTTCGAGGCGGGAACCCCACCCATTATCGAAGCAGTGGGGTTCACCGCTGCGCTGCGATACCTCGGCTCGATTGGGATGGATCGAGTTGCGCTCCACGACCAGGAGCTAACGACCTATGCCATCAAGCGGCTTGGCGAGGTCAGAGGTCTAGCCCTACAAGGGCCGGGACCGACCGAGGATCGAGGCGGCGCCATCAGTTTCACTCTCGGAGATGCCCACCCTCACGACTTAGCGACCATTCTCGACCAGCGAGGCGTTTCGGTTCGAGCCGGTCACCATTGCGCCAAGCCACTGATGCGAGCCCTGGGTCTGTCCGCCACTGCTCGGGCTTCTTTCTCGGTGTACTCGAACAACGAAGACATCGACGCCCTGATCGCGGGACTAGAAGACGCCGCCCGGTTGTTTGGGATCTAAGTGGCGCTAGAAGATCTTTATCGAGAAGTGATCCTCGATCACTACCGGAGCCCGCGCAACCGGGATCCTTTGCCCACGCCGGAGATCACTGCCGAGGGAGTGAATCCGTTGTGCGGGGACGAGGTGACGATCGAAGTCGACTTCGACCAACAGCGGATCGCGGCAATCTCGGTAAGGGGCCACGGCTGCTCGATCAGTCAATCCTCGGGCTCGATGATGAGCGAGGCAATCAAAGGGCTTGACAGGCATGAGATCACCAGCCTCGCCCATCGGTTTCAAGACATGTTGACGAGCGAGAGCGAGAACGGTGAGTTCAGTCTCGGCGACCTGGAGGCTCTCAAAGGAGTCAGGCGATACCCGGTACGTATCAAATGCGCCTTGCTCCCCTGGATGACACTCGTCGACGTACTCGAGTGAGTACACGGACTCCACGACGCGCCAGCCAAAGCGCCCCGACGAGTAACGCAACCAGAACGCCACCGACGATCCCTCCGGCGAATGTGTCGCCGACGCGGGTGGCGGGGAGCGGAATCAGATCCCTAACACTTAGGCCAAGGTCGTAAGCGCGAATCTCCCACGGCGAGGCCAGTTCGGAAGCAACTGCCGCAGCCTGCTCCTCGGTGAGCCCCAGGTCCGGCATCTGGGAGTCGGGGTCCGCAAAACGGGGCTCTAATACCTTGTTTTCAACATATGCGTGAAGTCGGGCCAAGCCAGAGGCCGACAGAACTTCTTCCCGCGCATCTCGTGTCGAAACGAAAGGCTCCTCGGTGCGTTCATCGAGGTCGCGTAACATCGCTTCGAAGCCTTCTGAATCGAGGGTGGACAGGATCCGTTCTCTATTCTCAGGTTCGAAGAAATCAAGCGATGGCCCAACATCACCTCCCACGTCGTCAACCCGGTGGCAGCCGACACATCCCAAGGCGTGGAAGGGATCGTCCTTGAGAGGTTCAATTTCAATCGGGTGGGGGTCGCCGGGGCGGAGCAAAGCCCTCAGCACGGGTGAACTTCCTGCGGAACCCGGCGCCAACGGCGAGAAGTAGATTCCGTCTCCTCCGTTGGAGATACCGGTAACCGCTGGGTAGTCGTCGCCGAGGTATCTGACCACTTGAAGGCTGGTGCCGGAGGGATGACCGCGATCGAAGTCGATCGGAATAAACCAGATACCACTTAGTCCCTCCTTCTTGCTGCTGGTTGAGTAATAGATCCCGTCTCCTTCGCCAGGAAAAATTCCTCGAACAAGATGAACAGCGCCGCCAGAAGGATCCAGGATCGCGGTGGCAGAGCCAGCGATGCTGGCATCGGTGCCGTCCCAGAGATAGTTGACACCTGGTTCAACCAGCAGGAGCCGATCGATGGACATTCCGTTGTCGATGACGGTCACCATGCCGTCGATCACGTCGATGGCAAATGGATTTCGAAAACCTGATGCGTAGACAAAGCGAGCCGACCCGGACGGATCATCAGCAAAAGGATTGGTGGGAAGCGGGTCACCGTCCAACTCCATGGCCAGCACTTTTCCTAACGGGGTCGCCACGTCCTGCGCCGCCGACGCGTTATGCCCGTCGCCCACTCCCACGAATAGTCGGTCGTCGTCGACAGCACAGTCTCCGATCTGATGAGACGGAGCGCTTTGCACCGTTCCTAGGAAAGTGGCGATCTCAGAGACTTCGGAATAGCGGCTAGCGAAGATACCCGGGGTCGTCGTGAATCGCAGCAGTCGATTGCCGAGGGTCCCTCCTTCCCGCCTGCTGGCAAAAGTCACGAAGACGTACCCCCGCTCGCTGTCTAGACACAGTCCAGCGGCACCCAACTCCGCAGCCGGATCGGGAAGTACGACGTCGGGCATCACCGCAGGCACAGATGCGAAGTCGATCACGCTCCCATCGTTTGTGACAACTTTCACTTCGCCGTACAGCTCAAGGACAAAGTAACGGGGGTCCTTGGAATCTGTGCCCGGTTCGGACACGAAGGCCAAGGCGGTGGGCATCGAAAATCCAGTGGCATCGATTTCAAGCGCGATGGGTCCGTCAACCGCCCAATCGCTCGTCCAATCAGAGGTGGCTGAGGCGATCAGGGACAGCGTGGACATACCCAGGAGAAGAGCCAGAATCCCGGCTCTCTTTGTCACCGAAGACAAGTGACTATCGACCGGGGCGCGACAAAGACCTGCCGAATTTCGACCACCCTGCGTGGCATACCCACACAGCCTGGTCGCAAACCGCACTAGTCAAGTAGAACTCAACTCGCCATACACTGGCCAATTGGGTGGGTCAATGGGGTCAGGTGACTTCGTGAAGCCACCTTTGCGGGCAAAGACCACAAGGGAGGTCTACGTGAATTACCGCATTGTCCTCGGGGCGGGCGTCATCACCTTGGCTCTCCTGATAACGGGTCTCGCGCTCGGCGGTGACTCAAGCATTGATGGGTCGAATACCGTCGAAACCACGATCAAGACAGAGTCCGCTGAAGCCGCTCAGACATCAGCCAGGCTTTCACCTGTCCCCCTAGGTGCACTGAGAATTCTCGATGGATCGAGCTTGCCGTTCGCAATAGGCGACGCCGGCACCGTCATCGTCGGTCGGTTTGGTGACGTCTTAAAGATCGTTTCCGCCGAGCCTAAAACCGACTGGACAACCGAGATTCGGATTCCATCGGGATCCCAAGTCAACGGCGTCTTCTGGAAAGCTGGCATCGGTGTCGAGTACACCTTCGTCCTCGATGAAGGAGTGACTCGGGTTCGAATCGAAGGTATCGTCAAGGGGTCCGTCGGCAGCGGTGACCACAACGAATCCGGCAGTCGCAATCCCGCAACGACGACAGGCGCTGGCACTACCCAGACGGCAGGCCCGACAACAACGCCTCCCGCCACGACCACAACAACGCAGGCCCCGACCACGCCTACCACGCAGCCTTCGACCACGACGACCGAACGTCCAACGACAACGGCGCCGCCGACGACAACTACAACTGAAGGGGCCACAACTACTACATCCGCAGCGACCACAACTACAGCTGAGCCGCCTACAACGACCGTCGATGCGTGGACTCAAGTAGTCCTGGTTTCGGAGGGTGGTTCGATCATCGTTTCGTACCGTCCCGAGGAGGTGCGCCTCGATGCTGTTTTCCCGGCTCCGACGTTCGTGCTGGAAGACGTGGAAGAAGAGCCGAAACGAGTCGAGGTTGAACTCGAAGGCGACGACGTGACTTGGACGATCGAGGCCAAGTGGGCTAACGGGGAATTTGTCACCGACATCGAAGCGAGCGGGAGCGGTGGCGATTAGCCCGACCCTTCCTTCATCTAGATTTCGGCTCAGCGTCCTTGATACTTCCTTGACAGCCGGCTGACGCGCTCCTGACGTGCCCAGACGAACACTGACTCTCAAGACCAAAAGGAGAGTCAACAGTGAAGTATCGAATTCCCCTTGCAGCTGCAGCCGTGACTGTGGTGCTCCTGGTAACCGGCCTGGCCTGGGCCAACGACGCAAGTGACTTGAGTAGCGGGAGCAGTTCAACCACTAGTTCCAGCTCGACCAGCTCCACCTCGACCAGCCCTACCGTGAATGGCTCGACGGTGACAAGTTCGACGGTGACAAGCCCAACGGTCACGGGACCGACCACCGCAGCCCCATCGGCCTCCCGACCCAGCTCCATGGAATCCATCCCGGACGGCACCAGCCGGACCTTTGTGATCGAGAACGCTGGAACTGTGATCGTCGGCCGCAGCGGCAGCTCGCTCCAGATCATCGCCGCCACCCCC
>JBOGEW010000079.1:0-2094 GCA_050742075.1 Acidimicrobiia bacterium | reverse complement strand
GGGACGGTCGCCCCAACTGCTCATCGGAATTCCCGAGGAGTCGGAGTCGATCGATGCCCACGCCTGGGTTGAGATCGATGGGATCGATGTGGGCCCACCTCCCGGCCGCGGAGGACGACTTGTTATGGCCCGCTACGGGCCGGAAGGTCCCGAAGGACCCTAAGCAGGGCTGAGGCTCACCAAATCTCGCCCACGGAGTTGCTGTACGAATTCTTCGATGTCCTTTTCGAGGTCGGCCGGTTCATCGTCCACCAACCCTCGAAACTCCTTAGCGAGATCTCGTCGGGAACACCCCTCCGCTATTAGTTCCCACAGCACGGCCCCGGTCTCGTTGAGACTGTGATAGGCCCCGGTATCCAGCTTGAGAAGGACGCCGCCTTTGCCCCGTTGAAGACGGCGGAATACGACACCCACCTCTGGTTTCACCACCATGTCCTGCCCAGCCATCTCAATACCCGCCCAACGTTCCTAACCGGCGCTCTCGGCGCATCGCCAGCCGAAAGCTCAGGACTCCCACGGTGATCGAAATGGCGGCCAAAGGCAGGAATACGCTTACTGCTCGGGGTACCGGTTCCCAGCCAGCGCCGCCGAGGAGGCTGTCACGCGCCGAGGTCAGGGCGAGAGTGAAGGGGTTGACCGATGCAAACCCTCGGGCCCAACTAGGGAGCGCCTCGAGAGGGATGTAGGCGGCAGAAAGGACTGTGAAGGCGCCGATTATCAGCCCCATTACCCCGGTTCCCCGGCGGAAGGTCAAGGTCGCGGCTGAGCTGATCATCCCGAGGCCCCAAACGAAGGGAATAAACGCCAGCAATATGGCGAGTACCGGAAGAAATCCAGATCCATCGAGAGAGATATCAAAGAAGAGCGTGGCCAGAGCCAGAAAGACAGCCGTCCGAAGCGGAACATAGAAGAGGTCGTAGATCACCAGGCCAATCTGAAGAGTGGTGGGAGCGATCGGGGTAGTGAGGAGGAAGTCGAGGGTGCCGATCAGCTGTTCCTGGCGGATGGCGCTAAGCACCCGACTAAGGGCGATCTGCACAAATGACATGAGGGCAATCCCCACCGTGACGAACTCGATGTAGGAAATCGAGCGTCCGCCGATCTCTGGTATCCGCGTCGGATCGACAAGTCTTCCCACTAACGAGAAAATCAAGAGTTGTAGAACGAGGTTGAACCAGTCGGCGACGAAGGCCATTCGGTAGGAAACGGCGGTGAGCAAGTTCCGACGAAAGAATGCCCCGAGCTTGAAGAATTCCTCGACCAATGCGGGGCGACTGACGGTGGTCATATCGACCTGGTCATCTGGACAAAGGCCTCTTCCACATCAGATATCTCCTCGCGGCAAGCCACAACTTCAACCCCGCCTTCGACGAGGGCTGCCAATGCGGTACCGAGCGAGATGCCGTCATGGAGATGCAGCCGAAAGTGGCCGGTGCCGACGCCGGTAAGCGTGGCGAGACCTCGGAGCAATTCGCCCGGCTCTTTCTCACCTTCGGCTCCCACCTGAACCAGGAAGTTCTTGGTTATCACTGTTCCCGAGAGTTCGGCGACCGTTCCCCTGAACCGAACCTCACCCTTGCGAAGTACGGTCACCGCGTCAGCAAAGCCTCTGATCTCGTCGAGTCGCTGCGTCGTCCAAAGAACGGCTGCTCCCCGTGCGGCCGACTCCTTCGCCAGTGCCCTAGTAGTCCTGGCCCCCTCGGGATCGAGACTCTGGGTGGCCTCGTCAATGAGAAGTAGCGGAGGCTCGATCATGAGGGCTCGTCCGATGGCGAGGCGCTTCTGCATTCCTTGCGAATAGAGGCCCACCCGCTGCTTGGCCGCTTCGCTTAGGCCGACCAAATGCAGGCATTCGTTGGCTCGTTTCCGGGCAGCCGAGCTGTTGAGACCGTAAAGCCTCCCAAAAAAGAGCAGGTTCTCGTACCCGGACAGGCGTTGGTAGCTCGTCCGCTCGCCGGAGGGCACCATGCTGAAAGTCTTCCGACGGTCTCGATACCCGAGCTTGTCGACCGCGACGCCTTGGATGAACACTTGCCCGCTGGTCGGATCGCAAATCCCGGCCAGGATTCGCAGCAGCGTGGTCTTCCCCGCGCC
>JBOGEW010000078.1:0-2165 GCA_050742075.1 Acidimicrobiia bacterium | reverse complement strand
TCGAAGGAGGTGAAGGTGTTGCCGGCCACCTTCTCGGTCAGCACCTTGGTGATGGCCGCGGTCAGGGTGGTCTTGCCATGGTCGATGTGACCCATGGTCCCCACGTTGACGTGCGGCTTGGAACGCTGGAACTTCGCCTTACCCATTTGGTGTGTCTCCTCTGTTGCTTTCTGAATTCCTATAGATGACTTACGACTTCGGGTTTCCCCGGCGGGCGGCGACCACTTCCTCGGCGATGCTCGGAGGCATGTCCTGGTAGGAGTGGAACTGCATGCTGTAGCTCGCCCGACCCTGGGTGAGCGAGCGCAGATCGGTGGCGTAGCCGAACATCTCGGCCAACGGCACTTGTGCCCGGACGGTGCGCGAGGCGCCCTTCTGACCCATCTCACCGACCCGTCCCCGGCGGGCCGACAGGTCGCCGACCACCGAACCCATGTAGTCCTCGGGAGTAGTCACCTCGACGTCCATGATCGGTTCCAGCAGCTTGATTCCCGCCCGCTTGGCCGCCTCTTGCACCGCCATCGAACCGGCGATCTTGAAGGCGATTTCCGAAGAGTCGACGTCGTGATAGGTCCCGTCGATCAGGATCGCTCGGACATCGACCAGCGGATACCCGGCGAGGATGCCGTTGTCGAGCGCCTCCTCGATTCCTTCGTCGACCGAGGGAATGTATTCACGAGGGATGCGGCCACCCTTTATCTCATCAACGAACTCGTAGCCGCCGCCCGGTCCGGTGGGTTCGAGGTTGATAATGACGTGGCCGTACTGTCCCTTACCGCCGGACTGGCGAATGTATTTGCCTTCCACCTTGGACACGGGGCCCTTGATCGTCTCGCGATAGGCCACTTGCGGTCGCCCGACATTGGCCGACACCTTGAACTCGCGCAACAAGCGGTCCACCAGGATCTCGAGGTGGAGCTCGCCCATCCCGGCGATGATCGTCTGACCGGTCTCTTCGTCGGTGCGGACGAGGAAGGTGGGGTCCTCTTCCGAGAGGCGATGGAGCGAATCGGAAAGCTTCTCGTCATCGGTCTTAGTCTTGGGTTCGATCGCCACCTGGATCACCGGCGCCGGGAACTGCATCGATTCGAGCTGGATTGGATGCGACTCCGCTGACAGCGTGTCGCCGGTGGTCGTGTTCTTGAGGCCGACGGCGGCGACGATGTCGCCGGTGAAGACCCGGTCGATGTCCTCGCGGTGGTTGGCGTGCATGCGCAAGATGCGGCCCAACCGCTCGCGCTTCTGACTGCTGGTGTTGTAGATCGAGTCACCTTTGGCGGCCGAACCCGAATAGACCCGGAAATAGGTCAGTTTGCCGACGTGGCTGTCGGACATGATCTTGAAAGCGAGGGCGGCGAAGGGCTCGGCATCGCTCACGTCGCGAGCTAGTTCCATCTCCTCGTTGCCTGGCTTGTAGCCGGTGACGGCGGGCACGTCGGCAGGGCTGGGGAGATATTCGATGATGGCGTCGAGAAGCGGCTGCACGCCTTTGTTTTTGAAGGCACTGCCGCAGAGAACGGGAACGAAGGTCTGGGCGATAGTTCCCGCCCGAACCGCCTGGCGAATCTCGTCGGGGGTGATCTCGAGCTCTTCGAGGTACTTCTCAAGGAGCTTCTCGTCCGCCTCAGCGGCCACTTCCAGCATCTTCCCCCGCCACTCTTCGGCCTGAGCAGCCATGTCGGCGGGGATGTCGACCGTGTCCCAAACCTTGCCGTCGTCGCCCTTCCAGATGTGAGCCTTCATCTCGATCAGGTCGACAACGCCGGTGAAGGTGGCCTCGCGACCGATCGGGATCTGGAGGACGAGCGGTTTGGCGCTCAGTCGATCGATGATCGATTGCACGTCGGCGAAGAAGTCGGCACCGGTGCGATCGAGCTTGTTGATGAAACAGATGCGGGGGACCTTGTAGCGGTCAGCCTGGCGCCAAACCGTTTCTGACTGCGGTTCGACTCCGGCGACGCCGTCGAAGACCGCCACTGCCCCGTCCAGCACCCTCAGGCTGCGTTCGACTTCGACGGTGAAGTCGACATGGCCCGGGGTGTCGATGATGTTGATCGTGTGGTCGTGCCAGATGCAGGTGGTGGCGGCGGAGGTGATGGTGATGCCGCGCTCTTGCTCCTGCTCCATCCAGTCCATGGTGGCGGCGCCCTCGTGGACCTCGCCGA
>JBOGEW010000077.1:0-2205 GCA_050742075.1 Acidimicrobiia bacterium | reverse complement strand
GTCCCGGGTCTGGTACGGCACGGCGTTCGAGGCCGAGGCGTTCGAGCTGGCCGGGGTGGCTTTTCCGGATGCGCTGGTCGAACTCAACAACGAGTTGACCGCCGATGCCGACATCGTGGTGATTTTGGGTGCCTCGTACGAGCGCTGAAATGTCGGAGACATTCCCGCGACGGAAATGACCGGCAGTTGGGAGCGGCCACAGAGCGCCTGGCCGCTCGGAGCCTGGATCATGGCCGCGATGCTCCTGGCAGTGATCGGGGTGGCCGTCACGACTTCGGTCTTGTCGACCGGATTGGCACTCGACGCCATCTCTCTTTGGCCGGGGCTGGTTCCCGCTCTGATCGCCCTGTTGGTGGTCGCGCTACGAAAAGCCTGGCGTCGTCGGGCGGGAGCGATTCCCGGCTTGCTGGTGATCACCTGGCTGATCCTTACCAGTGCCGCCCATCTTTCCGCCTGGGTGGCGCTTCCCTCGTCTTCGGGCGAGCTCATCGGTCCGTCGGTCGCGGGGTCGGCTCCGATCGAGCTGGCAACGGCGATGATTGCCCCGCGGGGGAGGCTGGTCGTCGAATCGAGCACGGCCGACGCCCTCTATCAGGTGCGCTTTCTGCGGCTGGGTGGCCCGGTGGGGGTGCCTGCGGCGGAAGAGAGCACGGGGGGCACCGGTCTCAACATATCGGTGGCCGATCAAGGAACGACCCGCTGGTTCCGCTACGCCGGCTGGCGACTCTTGCTCCGCGCGGAGACAACCTGGAACCTCAATCTCGGCGGGGATGTCAGTGGCGACCTCAGCACCCTCACCCTGGGTTCATTGACTCTCAACGGATCAGGCACCGTGACTCTCAACAGGGCAAGCCGCTCGACCCCCGTGGCAGTGTTGGGGACCTATGACATAAACCTCCCTGCGGGAGCCGTGGCCATCGTGACCGGCGAAGCACAGGTTCCGAAGTCGTGGGTCGAGACTGAGGACGGCTTTGCTTCTGGAGAGGCCGGCGAGGGTTGGATCATCAGTGTGGCCGAGGGAGGCTCCCTTCGGGTCAACCAGCCCTAAGTAAACTTACCCCCGATGATCGAGGAGACGACGCGCGAGCGGATTCAACGCTTTGCCCTTCTCGTCTGGAGCGTCATTGGGATTCTGGCGCTTGTTTGGCTTCTGATCCGAATCGCCGAGAGCATTCGCATCATCTGGTTGCCGCTGGCGTTCGCCGCGGGTCTGGTTTTTCTCCTGAACCCTCTCGTCAACTACTTCGAAGCGCGTCGCATCCCCCGGGTGGTGGGCGCGTTCCTCGCCTTCGCGTTCTTCGTGGCCGTGATCGTTGCGGGCTTTTCAGTACTCGTGCCAGCGATCCGAGACCAGGCCCAAGCATTTGCCTCGTCCCTGCCCGAAACCTACGACGTGGTCCTGACCTGGATCGCGGACATGGGGCACAGGTTCAACATCGAGGTCGATCTGACCCAGGGGGCGATCGCTGATTGGTTGGCGGATCCCGCCAACCAGGAGACGATCCAGCAGGTGGTGGGCAACTTCGGATCGTTGGGAGGTCGGCTGGTGCGAGGGGTGGCCGAAGGCCTGGCAGTGCTCGTGCTGGCTCCCCTGCTCGCGCTCTACATGCTGATCGACCTCCGGCGGACCAAGGCGATGGCCGTCGAATTAACTCCGCCGCAGCATCGAGAGGAGGCGGTCTATATCGCTAGCGCGGTGACGACCGCGCTTGGTTCGTTTGTCCGCGGCCAACTTCTCGTCGCCTTCATCGTCGGGGTGGCGTCGTCCATTGGCCTCTGGCTTCTCGGCATCCCCTTCTGGCTGATCATCGGGATCGTGGCCGGAATCCTCAACCTCATCCCCTTCGCCGGCCCGGTCGTCGGAGGTGCTCTGGCCGCCATCGTCGCCCTGCTCGACGGATCGGTGGGCAAGGCCCTCCTGGCGATACTGGTTTTCACGCTGATCCAGCAGGTCGACAATCACGTCATTACGCCTCTCGTGCAGCGGGCCAGAGTGAAGCTTTCACCGATGGTGATCGTGCTCGCTCTGATCGTCGGCGGCTCGCTTGCTGGGCTCCTCGGAGTGCTGGTGGCGGTGCCGCTGACCGCCGCGTTCCGAATCGTCGTCGGTCATTTCTGGCGGACCCGGATGCTCGGTCAGACTTGGGACGAAGCTTCCCGGCGCATGATCGAACTGACCCCACCACCGGATCGGATCGTCGGCAT
>JBOGEW010000076.1:0-13066 GCA_050742075.1 Acidimicrobiia bacterium | reverse complement strand
GGGTTATCTCCCGCTCCTTGACACCGACCGCTTCGGCCGCGGCCTCGGCCGCCCACATCAGGTTGCGGTGGGTGAGGATCGCCCCCTTGGGATCACCGCCGGTCCCGGAAGTAAAGATCACGGTGGCGACGTCGTCGGGAACGATGGTGGCCAGCTTTGCGGCGAGAGTTCCCGGTTCCGCTTCCACGAACTGCTGACCCCGCGCGAGAAGGTTCCGCCGTCCGATCAATCCCTCCCCGGCGATCTCGTCGCGATGGAGGCAAACGATCGTCTCGATTCGCGGGAGGGGCGCCTCGCGCATCCGGCCGAGAAGTTCATCGCTGTCGATCAGGCACACACGAGCCTCGGTTTTGTTGAGGATGAAGGCCATCTGATCGGGAGTACTGGTCGCGTAGAGCGGCACCGGGACCGCCCTGAGGTATTGGAGGGCGTAGTCGGCAATGACCCAGCGCGGGGAGTTGGCGCCGATCAAACCCACCCGATCGCCGGGGCCAATGCCGATCGCGCCGAAACCGGCGGCCAGGCTTTCGACTTGGGTGCGGGCTTCTCCCCAGGTGATCGGACTCCAACGCCCTGAGAGCTTCTGGTACCAGAGGGGATCCTCGGAGCGCAGTTGGGCCCGGTTGAGAAAAGCGCCGATCACCGTGTTGGGAACCACCTCCGCAGTGGCCATCGACAGAAATCTACGCCGCGAAGCGCTCTCCATGAGGGGAGAAGTGGCTCTCTCGAAGAGAAGGAGGTGACCCCCTGGCCACCTCCCTCCTTCCCACGCAGCGGAGCGGACACCGCTGATCCCCCTATTTGGCTCGCGTCAGCTTGATCAAAGATGACGACTGGAAGAACACATGAACTCCGTAGTCGCTGTCGAAGGCGTTGCCACCGACGTCGAGCTGCGCCTGGCCAGGGTTGTAAGGGGCCGGTTGTGCAGACAGCTGGATCGAAATTGGAGTTGGTTCGCTTGTGCAGGGAATCTGGAAGAACGTGCTTCCCGTGGTCGTCAATCGCCGGTTGACTCGTTGAGCCAGGGTCAGCCCGATGTTGGCATGCGTCGGTTTCGAGCACGTGACCGTGCCGCTCACCGTCGCTCTACCAATCTCCGATACCAGCACGGAATCATCGATCAACACCTCGACTACAAGTAATTCCGGGGCGGGGCCATTGTCGATCAGGACTTCGCCAAGGGCTCGTGAAGTCACGCTCCCCTCGCAATGCTGTTCGAAGGTGGCATGGAACCGCTCGACAAACCCATGCGGACCGAAGGTGGCCTCGATGACTTCGAACGACCCGGTCAAGGTGTTGCAACCTCGCCCATTCCCCGATAGCGACAATCCTGGCTCGGTTGGTGCCTGGAACGGGTAGCGGGTCGCTCCCTCGTATATCCCAGGTTGCAACGGCGCACCGACTGGAGCAGCAAAGTCGAGAAACCAGAATGTGTCACCGTTGATCCGGATGTGGACCCGATTGTTCTCGAATGAACTCGTGATGATTTGGGAATTGGACCGGTCGTAGAACCAGGTGAGGTCTCCAGTGATGGAGTCGCCTCCTTCGCCCGAGAACGTGACAAAGGTGTCCTCGGGAGCGGCCACCGCTGACGCTGGGCTCAACCCGAAAGCCAGAACAACGAAGGCGAGGATCGCACCGAGGCGACCCCGCTTTCTGAAAAACATCATCTCTCCCTTCTGTACTCGTGGCTTGGATCACGCCACCGCTTTCCAGGATGAGTGAGGGCAAGGCCTCCGTCTATCGGGGATCTCCCCGATGGACAGTCATTTCGGTTCCGTTGGATCTAGGGAACGACGACGGTCCCCTGCATCTCAGGGTGGAACTGACAGAAGAAGCTGAACTGCCCAGGTTGTGAGAAGACGATCGACACCGGAGCGGTGATCGTCTGATTCCAACCGCCATCCGGGTTCGGAGAGATGCCGCTGGTGGTGGTGTGACTGCCACTTCCCAAGACCCATTGCACGGTGTCCCCTCGATTGATCGTGACCGAGGCGGGCGAGAAGGCGAAGTTGGTGGCGGTGATGGTGACTGTGGCGCTCGGCGGGGCAATGGTCGCAGTCGTCGCAACCGCTGTCGTGGTGGTAGTCACCGTGGTAGTGGTGACTGCCCTGGTGGTGGTTGTGGTCGGGGCCCGAGTCGTGGTGGTGGTCGGAACGGTGGTAGGCGTCGGCTGGGTGCTGGTCGCGGTGGCCGAGGTGGTGGGCGCGGTCGTGGTCAGGGCCGACGCAGTTGTCGATGTTGGAGGTGGAACGGTGGTGACTGAGGTTGTCAACGACACGTCTAGAGAGTCATTCGTAACCCCGCTCGCGCAGGCGGTTAGGAACGCGGCGAGAACGAACAGCAAGCGTCGTCGCATAGCCGGTCATACGTATGAAGCATGGCGACGGGTTCTCGCCCGAATGGATAAGGGAGACGCGAGAAGGCCCCCTGGGTCGGGGGCCTTCTCGCCTAGAACATCTCGGGGTCAGCTGCCGTTGCCGTTGCCCTGACCGCCGGCGTGATCGGGAGGTCCGGCATGCTCGGGCCGTCCGCCTCGCTCTTCGCCATCCTCGTCAGGACCAGCATGCTCGGGTCGGCCACAGCTCACGGTTTCCGAGGTGAGATCCACTTCACCGCTGAGCACGGTCGTCGTGGTCACCACAGTTGTTTCCGTAGTGTCGTTTTCACCCTTGCCGTAGTCGGACCCGGCGATCTCGCGGACCAGGCAGCCGATCCCGCCCTCGACCCCCGACTCCTTCAGGTCCTGAACGAAGCTCGAAACCACCTGACCGTGGTTGACGACCCCGTTCTCGTTGGCGACCTCCACCACGCGCAGCTCACAGCCCTGGCCCGTTGGCGGGACGGTCGTCGTAGTCGTCCCGCCATAGCTGACGGTGGTGCCATCGAGGGCCGCGCACCCATCGGGGACATCCCCGGGCGCGGTGGTGCCGGTCGTACTGGTGACCTCGCTCAACCCATAGACCAACACGTCGTTCTCGTCGTCGTATCCGGAAGCGAAATCCCACTCCCCGGTGAGGGCGAAGCTGGTCCCGGCAAGCAGGAACACGACGGCGACCCCCGACAGTACGGCCAGTCTTTTTCTACTCATCTATACATTCCCCTGGTTTGGTTGCGAGGCATGTCCCCCACAATGCGTGATTGTTACCACTCAGAGTGAAGATCGGTCGAAAGGCCCAGATTTCTGAAGCGGACTAGTCCATCGACGCCGAGATTTCGCCGGATGCCGGGGACAGTTGGCACCAGAGGTCCCCGAAAGGGGTCTCGAGGGCCATGCCGATTTCGACCTTCGACGCATAAGTTGCGGTCGGAGAGGGCGGGATATTCCTAGTTATGCGGGTCAGTTGTGGCTGATTGATCAACCAGAGCAGCGAGACGCCGGCTTCATCAACGTCACCGCCGACAGGATCGACGTCAACATCCGCGGTCAGCAGATCGGGACCTGGCCGCGCTCAGACATTGTCCTCAACGATCGCCGCATCCACTTTGAGATCGAGATCCGTGGGGAGTCGCTGGGCTTTGCCGCGGACGATCCCGATGCTTTCCGTACCTATCTCCTCGGCGGCCTAGCGGCGCTCTTTGAACCGGTCCGAGTCGAGTCCACCCCTCCGGTCATTGAACCGGCGCCGACTCTTCAACCAGCGGTCGGTGGCTGGTGGCAGTTCTGGGATCGGAGCTCATGGAATCGCTGGTCGTCGGACCGCAAAGCCTGGCTCGCCTATAGGGCATCGGAGGACGACCTCCGCAACCGGATCGCCCGAGCGACGACCGAACTTGCTCAAAAGCAGGCACTAGGGGCGCAGTTACGCCGGGAGGCGGCGTGGGTGTCGGGAATTGCCCTCCGCGAAGTTCCGCTGCGGTTGAAACGAGGAGAAGCCGGCCTGGCCTCCGTCGAGCACGTCACGTTGATGGAGCTTCGAAAACACGAAGGGACGAGCGTCTGGACCGCCATCGCTACCGGACTGGTCCATTTCACGGACCGCCGGATGGTCTTCAGCGGAGACAAGTCGGTCACCTTCGATTTCGACGACATCAATGGTGCCTCGTTGGAAGGCGTCGGCTTACACCTGACCGTCGGTCGGAGAAAGACCAGCCATGTGTTGGCCGGCCCCTCCGAGCAACTTCTGGTGACGCTTAATGCCTGCCGATCGATCGGAGCAGGCATTGATCCGGTCCCTGCCCTCGAGTCGATGCAACGAGAGGCAAACACCGGCGTCCTGGCTAGCCAGGGAGAACTCGCCAATCTCAACCAAGCGCGGAAGGCTCTCGGCCGTCCCGCTCGCCCCTTCTCCCCAGCCTGGGCACCCAGCCTCGTACTGGCGGCGGCCCTGGTCGGCATCTCCAGCATCGCCACCGGACAACCAACGCCGGCGACTTTCACCACTGGACTGGTCGCGACGCCGACGGTTACGACCACGACCACCACCCAGGTAACTCGCCAAAGCACCACGACCACAACGAGCATCGTCCTCGTAGAGGTCATGGCGGAGGTGGTGTCGGTCACCGATGGTGACACCATTCGGGTGTTGCTGGCAGACGGAACCAATGAGCCGGTACGCCTGATTGGCATCGACGCTCCCGAACCCGACCAACCGTTCGGCCCCGACGCGGCGCAGCAACTCGCCAGCCTTCTGGAAGGCCAAGTCGTGCAGCTCGTGGCCGACACGTCGGATCGAGATCAGTTCGATCGCTTGCTGCGGTACGTATATGTCGGTGATTTGTTTGTCAACGAGGCGATGGTGGACAGTGGGTTGGCAATCGCCAAGCGCTATCCGCCCGACGTCGAAATGGCAACTGTTCTGGGCCGCGCCCAAGACCGCGCTCAGTCGGAAGGCCGAGGTCAGTGGGCAACCAGTACGACTTCCGCTCCTCCGCAAACAACCACCAGTACAACCATCCCGTCGACGACGACGTCGCCACCACCTAACACTGTTCCATCCACGACGCTTGCGCCACCGGCACAGAACTGTCACTCGTCGTATACGGGGGCTTGCCTTGGCGTGGGCATCGGTGATTACGACTGTGCCAGCGGAACCGGAAACGGCCCCAACTACATCCAAGGACCGATCAATGTCATCGGCCACGACGAGTTCGAGCTAGATCGCGATGGAGACGGTATTGCTTGCGAGGGCTAGTCGGTCTTTGTGACCGTTGCCCGCGTTGGGATTAGCCCAAGGAGCCACACCCTCCCAACAACCTCGAAAAAAGTGGCGGGACGAGACCATGGCGGGTCTCTGCACCTTGGTCTATGTGCTGACGGCGCCACCTAGCCTGCGGGTCGTGACCCTTGCGGACAGCCGATGAAGGCGATCGTTCGAACCCGTTACGGATCACCCGACGTTCTGGCGCTTCGCGATCTCGAGAAGCCAGTGCCGGGCGAGCGCGAGATTCTGATCCGGGTGCACGCCGCTTCAGTCAACGCTTCTGACGTGGAGGGACTGCGAGGAAAGCCGCTTTATGCGCGGATCGGGGGTCCGGTGCGCCCCCGCACGAAAATCCTCGGCTCCGACGTCGCCGGGACAGTCGAAGCGGTGGGAAGAGAGGTCGAGATGTTCGGGCCCGGCGACGAGGTGTTCGGTGACATCCTCTACCACGGGGCGGGAGCCTTCGCCGAGTACGTCTGTGTAGCCGACAGCGCTCCCTTAATCGTCAAGCCGCCCAACGTCACCTTCAAGCAGGCAGCCACGCTGCCGCAGGCGGCGGTCATCGCCCTCCAGGGGATGGCTGATCGGGTTCAACGGGGCGACAAAGTCTTGATCAATGGAGCTGGCGGCGGTGCCGGCACATTCGCGGTGCAGCTGGCCAAAGCCGCCGGGGCCGAGGTGACGGCGGTGGACAACGAATGGAAGCTCGAACATTTGCGATCCCTCGGCGCCGATCGGGTCATCGATTACCGGCGAGAGGACTACACCAAAGATCGAGGTCGATACGACCTGATTCTCGACCTGGCTGGACACCGGTCGATCTTCGCCATCAGCCGCGCCCTCGGCCCTTCAGGACGTTACGCGGTGGTGGGAGGCTCGGTTGCCGCCCTGCTTCAAGCAGCGATACTCGGCCGGCTCCTCGGGAAGAAGAAGCACCTCGGGGTACTCATCGTGAAGGCCAACAAAGCAGACCTGGCCCGGGCAGCCGCGCTGGTTGGTGATGGCACTCTCCAGCCGATCATCGACCACGTCTACCCGTTGGAGCAAACGGCGGAGGCGTTGCGCCACGTGGAGGCCGGTCGGGCGCTCGGCAAGGTCGTCATTACGCTCGACAGTCCCGTCGCCTAACTTGACCAGCCCGTTTCGAAACCTGGCGTTGGTCGCCCACGTCGATCACGGCAAGACCACCTTGGTCGATGCCATGCTCGGAGCGACCGGGGTGTTCGGCTCGCACGAAACCCGGGTCGAGCGGGTCATGGACTCCTCCGATCAGGAACGCGAACGGGGGATCACCATCCTCGCCAAGGCGGCCTCGGTGATGTGGAAGGGGACTCGGATCAACCTGGTCGACACCCCCGGCCACGCCGACTTTGGGGGCGAGGTCGAGCGGGCGCTGGCGATGGTCGATGGAATTCTGCTCCTGGTCGACGCCGCCGAAGGTCCCCTCCCCCAGACCCGTTACGTCCTGGCGAAGGCGCTCGACCTCCATCTGCCGGCGGTGCTGGTGCTCAACAAGGTCGACCGTCCCGACGCCCGTCCCGACGAAGTGATCGAAGAGATCTACCAACTCTTCTTCGACCTCAGCACCACCGACTCTCATATCGAGTTCCCCATCGTCTCCACCATCGCCCGCCAGGGTCGGGCCGTGCGGGGGATTGGGATCCCGGGCGCCGACGCCGATCTGGCCCCCCTGCTCGACACCATCATCGAACACATCCCGACTCCTCGCGGAGACGCCACGGCTCCGCTCCAGGCCCTCGTCACCAACCTCGACGCCTCCGACTATCTGGGACGTCTGGCCATCGGCCGGGTGGTGGAAGGCACCCTCCGGGCGGGCCAGGCCGTGGCCCTCTGTCACACCGATCCCGACGAGCCCCCGCTCCGGAGGCGGCTGACAGTGCTGATGGGCTTCGAAGGGCTGAAGCGAGTCGACGTCGAGGAGCGCACCGCCGGCGATCTCTTTCTGATCGGAGGATTCCCCGAAGTCGAGATCGGCGACACCCTCGCTGACCCCGACGATCCCCAAGCCCTGCCACGACTCGAGGTCGACGAACCGGTGCTGCGGATGACCTTTGGGGTCAACACCTCCCCGCTGGCAGGAAAGGACGGCGGCAAGTTCCTCACCTCCCGCCACATCCGCGAGCGCCTCGAACGGGAGGTGCTCGGCAACGTCTCGATCCGGATCGGACCGACCTCCTCGCCCGAAGTCATCGAAGTCGCCGGGCGGGGGGAATTGCAGCTCGCGGTTCTGATCGAGTCGATGCGCCGGGAAGGCTTCGAGATGCAGGTGAGCCGCCCCGAAGTGATCCTGCGCGAAATCGACGGCGCTCCTCACGAGCCAGTCGAACGGGCGGTGATCGATGTGCCCGACGAGCACGTCGGCACCGTCACCCAGGCGGCTGCTCCCCGCAAGGGCACCGTGGTTGAGCTCCGGCCCGGAGACCGGGAGCGCACCATCATCACCTTGGTCGCTCCCGCTCGGGGGCTGCTCGGCTTTCGCTCGCAGTTGATGAGCGCCACCCGGGGAACGGCGCTCATCCACCAGCATCACGATGGATGGATGCCGTGGGCGGGCGAGCTCCCCCATCGCGCCGGCGGGGCAATGATCTCGGACCGGGCCGGAACGACCGCGGCCTATTCGCTCGACAACCTCCAAAAGCGCGGCGAGCTCTTCGTCGGTGCCGGAGAGGATGTCTACGAAGGGATGATTATCGGCGAGAACTCCCGAACCGCCGAGCTTCCGGGCAATCCCACCCGCCAAAAACAGCTAACCAACATCCGCACCGTCAACGTCGACGAAGCGATCAACCTCCGACCCCATCGCCAGCTCATCCTGGAGATGGCCATGGAGTGGATCGCCGCCGACGAGCTGGTCGAAGTGACGCCCAAATCGATCCGGGTCCGCAAGCGCTATCTCACCGAGTCGGATCGCAAGCTCGCCGGCAAGCGGTCCACTCCCGCCTAGCGGAATCGGTTCCTGCCCTCCGAAGCGGCCTAGCCTCGGACGATGGACCTCATCCTGATTCCCGGTCTGTGGCTCGACGGCTCGTCCTGGGACGCAGTCCTTCCGGTTCTCGAGCAGGCGGGACACCGCACCCATCCGCTCACCTTGCCCGGGATGGAATCGATTGACGCCGACCGCTCCCGGATCACCCTGCGCGACCATGTTGACGCGGTCGTCGAAAAGATCGACTCGTTCGACCCCGCCGCCGGCAAGGTCGTGGTCGTCGGTCACTCCGGTGGGGGAGCAATCGCCCATGCCACGATCGACGCTCGGCCCGACCGCGTCGCCCGCGTGGTTTATGTCGATAGCGGGCCCCTCGGCGAGGGCGGAGTCATCAACGACGAGTTCCCCGCCGAGAACGGCGAGATCCCGTTGCCCGATTGGTCGATGTTCGACGAGGAGGACCTCGTCGACCTCGACGACGAACTCCGAGCGAGGTTTCGTGGGCGGGCAATACCCTCGCCGGCCGGCGTCGCCCGCGACCGCCAGCAGCTTGCCGACGAGCGTCGTTACGACGTCCCCATCACCATCATCGCCTGCGAGTTTCCCAGTGCAATGCTCGAGAAGTGGATCGAAGAGGGGAATCCATTTGTGCAGGAGCTCGCTCAGGTCCGCGAGGTGGATTACATCGACCTCCCTACCGGCCACTGGCCCCAGTTCACCCGCCCGACCGAACTCGGGGCGGCGATCCTCACCAGCATCGGGTCCGCCTGATCACCGCTCCAAAAGGGTCGTCGCTAGACCCGCCCGGGCGCGAAACTCACTGAGACATGTCTGAACGCAGATCGGTGTGGCTCCTCGACGACCGCCCCCACTATGAGCCACTAGCCGGTCATGTCGCAGCCGATGTCGTCGTGGTTCGGGCCGGCATCAATGGACTTACCGCCGCCCTCTTCCTCCAGCGCGAAGGCCTGCGGGTCGCCGTGGTCGAGGCCCACCAGGTCGGCTCGGGGACGACCGGCGGCACCACCGGCAAGGTCACCTCTCAGCACTCGCTGATCTACCAAAAGCTCGTCCGCCAGCATGGGGCCGAGGTCGCCCAGATGTATGCGATGGCTAACCAAGAGGCCATCGACCTGGTGGAGGGCCTGGTCGCCGACACCTCGGCCGAGTGCGGATTCACCCGCGCCTCCGCCTTCGTCTACGCGATCGAGGAAGACGACCTCTCCGCCCTCGCCCAAGAGCACGAAGCCGCCGCTCGCCTCGGGCTGCCTTCCAGGCTCGCTGTCCCAGCCGACGTTCCCTTCGATGTGGCCGGTGCCCTCGAATTCACCGACCAGGCCTACCTTCATCCGATTCGTTACTGCGACGCCCTCGCCCGCCAGTTGGTGCGGCTGGGTGGAAGGCTCTTCGAAGGAACGCGGATTCGGCGCTTCAAAGAAGACCGCGGTGGAGTCGAGGTCGCAGGTGAAACCGGCGCGGTCGCCGCTCCGACCGCAATCATCGCCACCCTCCTTCCCTTCGTCGACCGGAGCGGCTTTTTCGCCAGGGCTCGACCTTCCCGCTCGTATGGGGTCGCCGCCCGGCTCAAAACGGCGCCGCCCGCCGGCATGTACATCTCTTCTGGCTCGCCGGTACGTTCGTTTCGTCCCTGGCCCGAGGGCGGGAAGACCGGGATCATTGTCGTCGGGGAAAGTCATGCCACCGGCGACAAGGCGGCGACTCCCGGTCGCTGGGGCGAGCTCGAACGCTGGGCCCGGGAGCATTTCGATGTGGAATCCTTCGAATATCGCTGGTCGGCGCAGGACTACCTCACGGTCGACGGGATCCCCTACGTGGGACGCTCACCACTCACCCGGCACGCCTATGTCGCCACCGGCTTTCGCAAATGGGGACTCAGCAACGGAACGGCCGCCGCCCGCATCCTCTCCGACCTAATCCTCGAGAGAGAGAATCCGTACGCCGCCGCCTTTGCCCCGGGGCGCCTCGGTGGCCCGACCGGGATCGGGAAGCTGGTTCGAGACAATCTCCAGGTCGGCTGGGATTTCGCCGGCGACTTCGTCGCCAGGTTTTCCGTGCCCCCGCTATCCGAATTGGCTCCCGGCGAAGGCGGATTGGTGGACGTCGACGGAAAGACCGTCGCCGCCTACCGCCACCCCTCCGGCGAAGTGAAGATGGTCTCGGCCACCTGCACCCATCTCGGTTGCACGGTGCACTGGAACGATGCCGAAGACACCTGGGATTGTCCCTGCCACGGTTCACGCTTTGATATCGAAGGCGCCGTGCTCAACGGCCCCGCCACCGCACCTTTGCGTCGAATCGAGATCGATCAGCCGCAGTAATCGGATCGCCTAGGCCGCCGCCAGTGAGCTCGACATTTCCACTGGCAGACCGAAGCTCAATGACTAACGCTGGTACCGATCTCCTCGGCCAAGGCGCGCAGGATCGGGAGCGTGACCAGATCCTGCGGTCGATTGGCCGCTTCCTTGCTGCGAATGATGTCGCTCAGAGCCGCCACCTTCACCCGGCAACCGGCGAGCTCGAACTCGACACTGGCGGCAACCAGGGCGTCATAGTCGGAGAGAGCAGCCGGCGCGAAGGTCAAGTCGAGATCGCCACAACGGGTCGTCATCTTGAGCATCGCCATCGAATCGAGCAAAGCCGGATGTGGATCAAAGGCCACCC
The DNA here is from genome assembly GCA_050742075.1 of Acidimicrobiia bacterium. Classification (GTDB taxonomy): domain Bacteria; phylum Actinomycetota; class Acidimicrobiia; order Spongiisociales; family ZC4RG35; genus JACCTH01. The sequence continues at coordinate 2,293 of JBOGEW010000076.1, read as the reverse complement.
CCGCTGGCTCGTCGACCACACGTAAGCGCGCCTCGAGATCCAGCAACGCCGCCGCCAGTTTCGCCAGATTCCCAGGCGACTTCCGGGGGACGATGTCGGCGTCGTTGGTCATGGCCGGCGAGCCGTGCACCACGCCCGCCAGCCCCCCGACCAAGACGTAGTCAACATCGTGGTCGACAAGCACCCGGAAGATGCAGCCGGGGTCGAGGGGAGCAGACACTATTCGACCCGTCGGGCCGAGGCCAGGAGACGGCTTAGGTTCGCAACCGAAGCCAAGCGCTGATCCGGGGTGAGAGCCAACTGTTGGCGAATCTGGGAACGATCGACACTCTCTTGTTGGTCGACTGCCAGCGAGAGCGAAAGTCCGCAAGCCCCGAGGACGCGAACCAGCGTCGAAAGTCGGGGTTCGTCGGCGCCCGTTTCCCATCTCGAAACCACCGATTGTTTGCTGCCAACCCGCTCTGCCAGGTCCATCTGGGACAGACCAACCTCCTGCCGGGAGGAACGGATCAGGTCGGCTACTCGATCCGGAGCAATGTTTCTCACTCGTCCATCTATCGCTGAATCGCTCTGATCCTTATACTCTAATAGAGATAGTTCTCAGTGCAACGATAGCGTTTAGGTAGCGGAAGCCGATGGAGCAAGCTTCGGCCAGCTCCAGGCGTAATAGACGATTGCCGCCAGCAGGGCGACCTCAATGGTGCTGGCGAGGAGGTAGTAGATCCACTCGCCCATCGCCCCGGCGATGATCGTCAGTGCATAAATGATGCCCAGGGCGATGTTGACGATTCGGTTGACTCTTGGCCGGAGGACCAGGGCGCCAAACACCATCAGGCTGGGGATGACGACATAGATCGTGGTGCCCAGGAGAAACTGCTGATTCACTGTGAATCCAGAGATCTGGCCCGCCTCGACCTGGGCGCGGAAATCGGCTCGGAAGAGGCCGAAGATGTCGACGTAGGCGAAGACGAACAGCATTGCCGTCCAGAGCGCCGAGATCTTGATCCTCACGTTCACGGAGAAGGGTTCGAATTTCGTCTCGGGGTTCATCTGTCTCTGCGCGGCTGGGGCGGACATTGCGTCTCCTCTCGGTAGGGGTCGTGGGCTGGCTTACTAAGTAATCTTAAGATTACTTAGTAAGCTTGTCAAGCGTGGGACCCCCAGGCACCTCACCCCGCCAACCCCTGACCAAGACACTGGTCTTGGGGGCGGCCGTCGACCTGGCCGATCGAGCAGGACTCGGCGCCCTGACGATGCGCCGCCTGGGGGCCGAGCTCGGCGTCGAGGCGATGTCTCTCTACAAACACGTTGCCAACAAGGAGGAGATCGTCGCGGGGATCGTCGAGCTCGTCGTCGGGGAGATAGAGATCCCATCGGAGGGGGCCGATTGGAAAGAGGCCATGAGACGGCGGGCGATATCGGCCCGCCAGGTGCTCAGCCGCCACTCGTGGGCGATCGGGCTGTTGGAGGCACGGGGCTCGATGGGTCCCACCGCCCTCCGCTACCTGGACGCGATTCTCGGGAACCTCCGATCGGCCGGGTTCTCCATCGAGAACGCCGTCCATGCCTTCTGGCTCCTCGACAGTTATGTATACGGACACCTCATCCAGGAGACCAGCATGCCCTTCAGGACCACCGAGGAGGTGATCGCGTCGGGGGGATCGGTCCTCGAGCAGGTAGCGACAAAGGAGTATCCACATCTTGTCGAGATAGGAGAACACGCCGTCAGGTCCCGCTTCAGCATCGACCGCGAGTTCGAATTCGGCCTCGAACTCATCCTCGATGCGTTGGAGGCGACCACTTCACCTGTCGACTAGCGGTCCTCCTGCTTGGAGTGGGTCATGGGGTAATTGGGTTTTTATTCCCATTATGGGAGGTGCCTGGTATGATGGCGCAATGTTGGTGACAGTCGACCGGGTCGGCAGAGTCGTGATTCCCAAGCCGCTCCGAGATGCCCTGGGGATCGGACCCGAAACCCAATTGGAAGTCACCCCCGATGGCGCAGGCTTGCGTCTCGAACTGGTTCAGCGGCGCGATCGGAGCATCGAAACGGACGACGGCCTTCCGATCTTGAGTCGACTCCCAGATGTCGTGCTTACCGACGAAGCGGTACGCCGTCTGCGCGATGAAATCAACCGCTGAGGCCTGGGCCGCTGACACCAGCGTGGCCGTCGCTTCCCTCGACCCGAATCACGAAGCCCACGCGGTTTGTCGGCGAGCGTTGGTCAGCCTCCATCCGGCCCTCGCCGGCCACGCCGCCTTTGAGACCTTTGCCGTCCTGACTCGGCTACCT
>JBOGEW010000075.1:0-3095 GCA_050742075.1 Acidimicrobiia bacterium | reverse complement strand
CGGCAGGCCGGTCACCGGCATGATGCCGATTGTCATCCCGATATTGACCAGGACATGAAAGGCAAAAATCGAGGCAATTCCCATCGCCAGCAAAGCTCCAAAACGATCGCGAGCTGCGCCGGCAATGACGAGCAGACGCCAGACGAGGACCAGAAAAGCGGCGATGACCAGGATGCCGCCCACGAATCCGAGCTGTTCGCCGACTGCGGTGAAGATGAAGTCCGTTCCTTGCTCGGGCACGTATTGAAAGTTGGTTTGCTGGCCCTGGAAGAGCCCCTTTCCGGTGAGCTGGCCGGATCCCACGGCAAGGATGCTCTGGCGCAGATTCCAGCCGATCCCGGTGGGGTCCAGCGTGGGATTGAACAGCACCCTGATCCGATCGAGTTGATAGGACCTCAAGAGACCGAACTGGAAAATGGCCATCCCCATCGCTAGCCCGGCTCCGGAGACCACCAACGCCTGGCGCGCCGAAATCCCGGCTCCGAAGAGCAAGACCACCAGCAAAAAGGCAAAGATCAGCATGGTCCCCAGGTCGGGTTGAAGGAAGATGAGCGCGGCCGGGATCACCATGATGGTCAGCGCTTGGAGGATGCGGGTCCACTCCAGTCGAGCGGCCGGTCGCGCCAGGATCGCTGCCAGCGTAATCAGGCAGGCGGTCTTCGAGAACTCCGAGGGCTGGAGCTGGAAGAGTCCGAAGTCGTACCAGCGTTGCGCACCTTTGACGGCGGGGAATAGAAAAACCGCCGCGAGCAAAACGACCATGGCCCCGTAAATGATGTGAGCGAGATGTCGAACCTCTCGATAGTCGAAAAACGAGAAGACACCCACCAGGAACAACCCGGCCGCAACGAAGATCATCTGCCTTTCCATCGAGAACGAGGCGGGGAGGTTGTTGCGCTCGAGACCCATACGGGTAGCCGAGTAAATCATCAGAAGACCCATCAGCGCCAGCGTCACGGAAGCCCCGATCAGTATCCGATCGGGTGAATTGCGTCTTCGGTCCGATACCGCCGGAGGAGCGTCGGGACGGGCGAGAAGGGTCATCAGTCCGCTGCCGCCCCTTCCACTATCGGGGTCGGGTTCTCCCCCATCAGATATTGCATGATGTGGCGCGCCACAGGAGCTGCCACTCGCCCCCCACTGCCGCCTTCTTCAATCAGAACGGCGACTACCCATCGCGGTGAGTCGAGCGGACCGACTCCGACGAACCAGGCGTGGTTGTCGTTGTTGGCAATGGTCTGTCCGGTCCCCGTCTTGCCTCCCACGCGGTCGAGGCTCGATCCGAAATCGCGGAAGGCTGCAGCGGCCGTGCCGGAGGTTACGACCCGATTCAAATCAGCCAGCAAAGACAAGTGCACTTCGGGGCTCAGGCCGACCTGTTGGCCCAGTCCGCTCTCGCTTTGAAAGGCGAGAGAGCCGTCCCGGTTGACCCCTCGCGAGACCACGTGGGGCTGCAGCGGATGACCACCGTTGACCAGCATTGCGTAAGCCTGAGCGACCTGAAGTGGTGTAGAGGTGAGCTCGCCCTGTCCAATGGCGAAGTTCATCAGGTCCCCACCCAGGAAGGGCCCTTCTGCCAGATTGAGACGGCTCGATTCCAAGCGAGCGGGGGCGTCTGGATTCTCGAGCTGGTATTCCTTCCATTCCTCGAACAGTACCCGATCGGGGACAATCCCGCCGGCCTCTCCAGTCAGGTCGATTCCAGTCCTCTCTCCAAACCCAAGCGAGCGGGCCCAGGTCTGAATGATGCTCTCCTGATCGGTCAGTTTGTACTCGCGCCATGTTCCCAGGGCGATTGACCAGAAGTAGATATTGCAAGACTGCTCGAAGGCATGATGGAGGTCGAGCCAACCTTTGTCGCCCGTGTACCAGTCATGGAAAATCTGCTGGCTTCCCTCTTCGAAGCCGGGCAATCGCAAGGTTCCGTTGCAATGGACCAGACCGTCCGCGGGGTCGACCTGGGGCAGGTCGGCCGGAAGAGGAAGGTTCTCCTCCTCGAAAGCGACATAAGTGATGGCCTTGAAAGTCGAGGCGGGCGGATAGAGGCCGGCAATTACCAGATTGTTGAACGCCTTCGATTCATTGAGGGCGGAGAAGGTGGCTGCGTCGACTCCCCCGACAAAAAGTGATGGATCGAAATCGGGTACCGAGGCGAGAGAGAGGATCTCCCCGTTCGTCACATCAAGGACCACCGCTGCCGCCCGGAACGCATCGTGATTGACTTCAACTCCGTTGGCCCGATCCTCGTCCTTGACCTCGTTGGCGAGGAACAGGCCGCTTTCGAGGGCGAGCTCAACTACTTCCTGAAGTCGCAAGTCAATAGTGAGATAAAGCGACGCGCCCTGGATCGGGTCAACCGGCTCCGACTCCTCCAACACTTCGGACTGGCGATTGAGGCGCAGTTCGCTGTAGCCGGCGGTTCCCTGGAGCAGCTGGTCGTAGACCCTTTCGACGCCTAGTTTCCCGATACGGGCGTTGAGATCCAGCTCCGGCCGCTCCTCGAGGTCGGCCTCGTCCGGCAGGCCGAGGTGCCCGACCACATGGGCGGCAGTCGGCCCGGCCAGGTAGACCCTTTGCGGCAATTTTTCGATGCTGACGCCAGGGAGCCCGCTGAGTTGCTCGTTGATCCGATAGGCGGTGTCGGTGGAGACCTCGGTGACGGGGAACCGCCCATTGAGACCCGCCGCTTCGTAGCTGGCCTCGATATCGGCCGCCGGTAGGCCAAGGAGCCCCGACAACTTTTGAATGAGAGCGTCCTTCTGGTCGGGATCGATGAAGCGACGGTCGACCACCAATCGGGGGACGAAGCGGCTCGTCACCACCATCACCCCGTTGCGGTCAAAGACGTCGCCCCGGGCGGGTTCGCTTCGGATCTGGACCCAGGTCTGCTCTTCGACGATCTCCGCGCTTTGGGCACCCTCGGCGACCTGCACGAACCACAGCCGGATCCCGACCACGCCGAACATGGCGAGAAAAACTGTGGCAAGGACGGTAAGTCGCGCTCCAAATTTCACGCCGTCACTCCTCGTCCCGGTTGCAGCAACCTAGTCATAGGGATGGCCAAGAGAGAACCTATGAGAAAGTTAGAAAGCGGT
>JBOGEW010000074.1:0-4084 GCA_050742075.1 Acidimicrobiia bacterium | reverse complement strand
CATCCTCGACGAGCCCACGACCGCCATCGACCCCGAGGGCGTGGCCGAGATCCTGATCATGATCAGGCGACTGGCCGACGAGCGGGGCGTGACCGTGTTGCTCTCAAGCCACCTTCTCCACCAAGTTCAGGCCGTATGCGATCGAGTGGCGATCTTCGTCCGTGGAAAGGTTGTCGCCCAGGGCGCGCCGAGTGAGCTCGCTTCCCGCGGAGGCGGACCCGAGGAAGTCGAGTTCAACACCCCCACAGCGGACGACAAGGTGCAGGCTGCGCTCGGCCAAGCCGGCTTTCTGAAAAAGCTCGAGCCGGCCCGGATTCGAGGCAACTATGTCGCCCGGATCGATCGTGGGTCGACCAACAAGCTCGTCTCGGCCTTGGTCAACGGCGGCGTTCAGCTCGACGGCATTAGACGCACCTCCGACGATCTGGACGAGGTCTATCGACGCTATTTCCACCGGGACGACCAGGGCCGTGACTGAAGCAACCGCAGTACGGACCAACGAGGGCTTCGGCAGTGGCTGGCGGGTGGTCGCCCGCAAGGAGTTTGCCGATCATCTTCTTTCCGGACGCTTTTTCGTCCTCACTGCCGTTCTGGCCGTGGCAGGGGCGGGAGCAGTTTTTGCCGCCTCCGGGGGAATCAGGTCGGTGGCGTTTGATGCCGCCGGGGTGCCCGCTCTCTTCCTGAAGCTTTTCACCGTCACCACCGACCCGGTGCCATTTCCGCTGGTGGTGTTCATCGGCTTCCTTGCTCCCCTCCTCGGCATCATGTTCGGATTCGATGCGATCAGTGGCGAGCGTTCGCAGGGCACCCTCCCCCGCCTCCTTGCCCAACCGATTCATCGTGACGAGGTGATCCTCGGGAAATTTGTCGGGGGCCTGGCGGTGGTGGCATTGATGCTGGCCGCGCTCACGGTCTTCGTTTCCGGGATCGGCATCTTCCGGCTCGGTCTATTCCCAGAGCCAACCGAGGTCGTTCGCCTCATCGTCTGGCTAGTAGTGGCCATTATCTACGTCGGCTTCTGGCAGGCGCTCGCCACCTTGACGTCGGTCCTGGTACCCCGGGCAGCTACCTCGGCGATGATCGCGGTCGGCTTTTGGCTCGTATTGACCCTGTTCGGGAGCTTCATCTTCCGGGCGGCCGCCTCCCTCGTGGCCAATCCAGATGACCAGGTTTCCAACATCAGAGCCGAGTTGTTCCTTTCGCGCTTGTCGCCCTACACGCTCTACAGCGAAACCTCGACGGTGCTCCTGGATCCAACCGAAAGAGCGACCGGGCTGCTTACTGCCCAACAAGTCGACCGGGCGATCGTTTCCAACCTTTCCTTGCCCCAAAGCCTCTCTGTCGTGTGGCCGCAGGTGGTCGGGCTGCTGGCGCTTACGGCGGCGCTCTTCGCGGTGGCATATGTGGCTTTCATGCGCCAAGAGGTGCGCGCATAAATGGCGTCTACACTGCCTCGCCTCGTGCCACTCTCAGGCTGCATGTGCTGTCGACGCTCTCGGGTGGATCGCCCGAGCGCCGGCTGCTGACAGTCTGTCGCTCCCCGCATCGCCACCCCCGAGAGCACACCAGGCGGTGCAGTTCAAGATCATCGATTGAAAGGGAAGTGACATGACCTATCCGGGGTCGGGAGCGAGGGCCGAAACGAGGTTCTTCGACCTGCCTGCATTCAAGATGCGGAGCGGTGATCTCCTGCCCCGGGTTCGTCTCGCCTACGAGCTTTATGGCGAGGTCAATTCAGCGGGCGACAACCTGATCCTCTTGTTCCACGCCTTGACCGGGAGCCAACATGCCGCCGGGTTCACCCCTTTGGTGGAAGGCGTTGAGCGCTGGGTCGAGGAGAACCAGACCGGATGGTGGGAAGGTTTCGTCGGTCCGAGCATGGCGGTCGACACCAATCGCTTCGCCGTGCTGTGTGTCAATTACCTCGGTGGTTGTTACGGAACGACCGGGCCGCCTTCGATCAACGACGAAACCGGCGACCGATATGGGCCCGATTTTCCTCCCGTCGATCTGGCCGACATTGTCGATTCGCAGTTGCCGCTGCTCGATCATCTCGGAGTACGGACGGTGCGGGCAGCGGCCGGGGCGTCGGTGGGAGCTTTGCTATCGCTGTCGATGGCGGCCCGATACCCGGCCCGGGTGCGAAGCGTGATCGCCCTGGCGGGAGGCCTCGGGGCGACGACCCTCCAACGCATGCTCAACTTCGAGCAGAGGCTGGCGATCCTCAACGACGCCAACTTTGCCGGTGGTCACTACTACGACGGCGAGTTTCCTTCTGGCGGCTTAGCGCTGGCTCGGATCATCAGCCACAAGGCTTTTGTTTCCCTCGATGCCATTCGATCACGGGCTCGCTCGGAGGTGATCGATCATCCCTACGTCACCCACCCGGTTGAGAGCTATTTCTGGCATCAAGGGGAGAAGCTGGTCATCCGCTTCGATCCCAACAGCTACCTGCGCATCATCGACGCCTGGTCGAACTACGACCTGCTGACCGACACCGGAGCGTCGACGTACCAAGACGCGCTGACCGCGTGTCGGGACCAGCAGTGGCATGTCTTCACCATCGACACCGATGCTTGTTTCTACCCCGAAGAGCAACGCCAGTTGGTTGAGGCGTTGCGAGCGGCGGGCGTGGAGGTGGAGTGGACCAAGGTCTCGTCGGCGAAGGGCCACGACGCATTTTTGACCGAGCCGGCTCTTTTCCACGACGCCCTGCGCCGGGCGCTCGCCGAGCCCCGCGCCCGCTCCCATTGGTTCTCTGGGCTGTAACCGTCGGTTTTCCGGGCTAACTACCCAGGGTTCGCTTTAAACGCAGGGATGCCGGTGATCGCCTGGCCGAGGATGAGGGTGTGGATTTCGTTCGTCCCCTCGTAGGTGTAGACCGTTTCCAGGTTGGTCATGTGCCGGATCACCGGATACTCGAGAGTTATCCCGTTGGCCCCGAGTACCGAGCGGGCCGAGCGGGCAACTTCGAGAGCGTTGCGCACGTTGTCGAGTTTGCCAAAGCTGACCTGCTCCGGAGTCAGGCGGCCTTGGTCTTTCATCCGGCCCAGATGCAGCGCCAACAGCGTGCCGCGGTTGACAATCACCATCATCTCCACCAGCTTCTGCTGGGTGAGTTGAAACGAGGCGATCGGGCCGCCAAATTGCTCGCGTTCCTTGGCATAGCCGAGGGCCGATTCGTAACAGGCCCGCGCTGCTCCCATCACTCCGAAGAGGATTCCGAATCGCGCTTCGCTGAGACAGGACAGTGGTCCCCGCATCGAGGACACACCCGGAAGGACGAAATCGTCGGGAACGCGAACGTTTTCGAGTACCAATTCGGAAGTGATTGACGCCCGCAAAGACACCTTCCGATGGATCTCATTGGCGGTAAACCCAGCGCTATCGGTGGGAACGATGAAGCCCCGAATCCCACCGTCGGTGCGAGCCCAGATGATGGCGAGATCGGCGACATTGCCGTTGGTGATCCACATCTTGGTTCCATTCAAGATCCAGTCAGATCCGTCCTTCCGGGCCGCGGTTCGCATCGACGCCGGGTCGGATCCGGAATCAGGCTCGGTCAAACCGAAGCAGCCAAGGACTTCTCCGGCGGCCATCTGCGGCAACCATTCCTGCTTCTGCTCTTCGGAGCCAAACTTCCAGATTGGAAACATCGCCAGTGATCCCTGGACCGAGACAAAGCTGCGAGTCCCCGAGTCGCCCGCTTCCAACTCGAGACAGGCGAGGCCGTAAGCGGTGGAGCTGGTACCGGCGCATCCGTAACCCTCGAGATGCATGCCCAGCAGTCCGAGCTTGCCCATGTCGCGGGCGATTTCGTGAGGAAAGGTGCCCTTCTCCCACCAATCCGCCACCTCGGGCAGGATCCTCTCCTCGGTGAACTGACGGACTGTCTGGCGGAGGAGCTTCTCCTCGTCCGTGAGGAGGTGATCGAGGGCGAGAAAATCGGAGGACATTGCTTCAGAGTCTACGTTTCCCCCCTCCCCGGCCATTTCTCCCCCCGGCGAGCAACCCCCCTCCCCGCCTGCGGCGGTACTCCCCCCTGCGGGGAGAAACAGCGAGTCTGGGGGGAGAAACTAAGAGG
>JBOGEW010000073.1:0-1816 GCA_050742075.1 Acidimicrobiia bacterium | reverse complement strand
TCCGATCCCAACCCATACCGCATTTCAATCACCGCCCGCTCCCGTTCGTTGAGGCGGCCGAGGACATGACGGAGGTCTTCCTGGTTCATCCGCGAGACGACCCACTCGAAGGGCGCTGTGGCCTCTTTGTCCTCGATGAAATCGCCAATCGTGGCGTTGTCCTCACCCATCGGCTCGAAGAGTGATATTGGTTCCGGGGCGACCCGCTTCGCTTCCAAAACCTTGGCCACCGTCAGGCCCGCCTCCTCGGCGATTTCGGCGTCGGTGGGAGTCCGGCCCAGCTTTTTGATCAAAGAGTTCTCGGCGGTCTGCATCTGAGTGATGGTGTCCATCATGTGAACCGGTACCCGGATCGTCCGCCCCTTGTCGGCGATTGCCCGGGTAATTGCCTGGCGGATCCACCAGGTGGCGTAGGTGGAGAACTTAAAACCCTTGCGGTACTCGAACTTCTCGACCGCCCTGATCAATCCCAAGTTTCCCTCCTGAATGAGATCGAGGAAGGGAAGACCGGCATTGGGATAGCGCTTGGCGATGCTCACCACCAGGCGGAGATTCGCCTGGATAAAGCGGCGGCGGGCCCTTTCGCCCGAATCTCGTACTTCGGTCAGGCTTTGGCGGCGCTCCTCATTTGCTTCGTTGAGCAGCGTGAGTTCAGCCCTGCGGCCGCGTTCGATTGTCTTGGCGAGGACGACTTCTTCCTCGGCAGTCAACAGGTCGTAGGTTCCGATACCGTCGAGGTACTGGCGGATGGCTTCTTCGCTTGAGTCTCCGTCGATGTATTTCATTGGCCCATTCGTGTAAAAGGGGGCGACGCGGCGCGTAACCCCTTCGTGAAGATTGTCAAGACCTATATCGGCCGGCGGGGATCGAAAGTTGAATCCGCCGGAAGGCCCTTTCTCGGCGGATCAAACGGTTCTCGTGTGTGGCCGCTTACGATCTAGCCCCTGGCCGAGGCAAGAAAAGCGCGGGAGCGGGGCTCATTGCTCAGCCGAGTTGGCTGGCAGGTGGCACCCCGGATTATCCATTTCGTGTCGACCATCACTTGGCGACTGCGCATCGACTACGGCAACGGCTTTCCCGATCCTCCCTTCGTCATCGCCGCCAACCATTCTTCGTTCCTCGACCCGCCGATGGTGAGCGCGGCCTACCGGCGCCGGATTCGGTTTCTGACCTTGATCGACCTTTTCGGGAACTATCGAATGCTCGACCTGGCTTTGCAGACATTCGAGGTGATCGAGGTGCGGCGAGGGTCGATACCCCTCCGAGCCCTGCGCCAGGCGCTCGATCACCTTGGCGCGGGTGGGGTAGTAGCAGTCTTTCCCGAGGGGACCAGGGCGTGGCGGTTTGGTGACAAGCCCGTTGCGATCGGGGCCGCCTGGCTGGCCATGCGGGTCCAGGTCCCTCTCGTTCCGATTGCCATCCTGGGAACGGGGGAGGTCTTGGGAGTCGACAACAAGCTCCATCGGGGCAGGATCAGGGTGTTCGTAGGCCCTCCGCTCTACCCAGAGGGCAACGGCCGGCCAGCTGCCGAGCATCTCTCCCGTCGTTGGTCCGAGTGGATCGAATCCCGGTTAGAGACTGAGTCCACCTCATTGCACTCCGGTGCGAAAAAGTAATCTGTCGCCAAGGGGCGTATAGCTCAGCCCGGTAGAGCGCTACCCTTACAAGGAAGAAGCCGGCGGTTCGAGTCCGTCAACGCCCACCTTGAAATCACCAGTGTCGACCGGGGCTTTTTGGTGCCTCGGCCTCATCTCCACACTCAGCCAATGTGCTTTGGTCCGCTTCTGGTCCGCACGAAAGTCGAGGACTTGATGAT
>JBOGEW010000072.1:0-3106 GCA_050742075.1 Acidimicrobiia bacterium | reverse complement strand
ATCCTGCAGAGCCCGGCGATCCCCGGGGGCTTGGCGCTCGAGTGATAGAAGAAGACGAGATCCCCCAGCTCGGCTTGGAGGAGGTAGGCCCGCGCGATGAAGTTGCGAACACCATCCCAAACCGTCGTCCGGTCCCGGGCCAGATCGTCAATGCTGTACGACCCCGGTTCCGACTTATAGAGCCAGTAGTTCACTCTCCTTTTCTAGCTGTTTCTCCCTCCAGCGAGCACAGCGAACGTTGGGGGGAGGTACCCGGAGGGGGAGAGGGGCGGTGAACCCGGTTTTTGAACCAGGGAGTAGCTCTTCCGACTCAATTTTGGCGGCCGGCAGGTCGATACAGCATTTTCGGCTTTCACCCAAGGAGGAGCGGAGTGTTGAAGTTTCGTCTGGCCAGCAAACTGGCGATGGCCAGCATTCCCATCGGACTTGTGGCTTTGCTCGCCGGTGGCTACATCGCCTGGACCTTTCTCCAAGGCGCCGAAGTACAGGAAGACACCTCCCGTGCCTCGACCGTGGCCAGCGAAGCCATGGCCGCGCTCGGGACCCTCTGGTCAGAACAACATCTGATCAACACATTGGTGCTTCGTCCCGATCAAGTTGATCCCGGCAACCTCGAATCGTCCCGTCTCCAGACAGACCTGGCCTTCTCCAACCTTCAGAGCGCCATCGACAGCTATGTCTCTTCGGCCCGGCCTTCGACCGAACAGACCGCAAGCCGCATCGAGTCAGACGCGGTTGAGCTTGATGTCTGGCTCAGCGAGCTTCGCCAGGTCGAACGCTTCAATGCCTCTGCCGCCACCGGCTACAACACCGCCACCGATCTTCTTTTCGACATCATTTCCCAGGTTTCTCTGAACCTTCCTGACCGCCTTAAGGCCCAGGACGTCGGTGCGGCCGAGGCGCTCGCCGAGGCGGCCAGCGTTTCGTTCCAGCAGGAACAGGTGGTGCGGACCTTTATCGCCCAGGGCGAGGAATCGCAACGGCAATTGGTTGAGTCAGCCCTGAACCTGCGGGAGGGGGAAGTTCGGGGCTGGCAGGAACGGGCGGCGGCATCCTCAGCGACCGCGGCCCAGGAGCTCGCGGCGCTGGCGGCGATGGAGGAGGCCGTCACCGGACGGGCCGCGACCGACAACGTCGACATCAACGGTTTTCCCGCCGACCGCAACGAAGTCCTGATTGTGGCCGCCGACCGTCTCGCCGCCCAGGCATCGGAGGCGGCTCAAGCCGACGCCGACGAGGCCCGGGAGCGGGCACTCGTCGTGGCCGGCATCGTTGGTTTCATCCTTCTCCTTACCGCCTTTGCGACCGTCCGAATCGAGAGGTCGCTCGTTCGCCGGGTCCGGGCTGTGACCGCTTCGGCCCGCCGGGTGGCCGATGTCGAGCTTCCCAATCTGGTCTCGGCGCTTCGTAACCCCGACGATGCCAATGCCGTCACCGCCGCTTCAAGTGCGATCCGGATCCAAGAGGCGGGGGCCGACGAGGTTGGGGATCTGGCCCGTTCCTTCTCGGCTCTTCATGGGACCCTGATTGACGTCGCCGCCCAGCAGATGGACATCCTGCGCAAAGGAGTGTCGGAGATCTTCGTCACCCTCGCCCGGCGCAACAGCTCCTTGGTCGACCGGCAATTGGCCCTGATCGACAAGCTCGAGTCGAAAGAAGAGGACCCCGAGACTCTGGCGGGCTATTACCGCCTAGACCACCTCAGCACCCGCATGCGTCGCAACGCCGAAAGCCTGCTCGTGCTGGCCGGAGCCGAGAGCCCGCGGATGTGGGAGAAGCCGCTTGAAGTTGGTGACGTCGTGCGCGCCGCCCTTGGTGAAGTCGACGAGTACCAGCGCATCGACATCCTCGCCCTCGAGCCGGTCAAGGTGTCTGGGCACGTTGTCTCCGACATTGCCCATCTCCTATCTGAGCTTCTCGACAACGCCACCCAGTTCTCTCCCCCGACCGAGCGGGTTCGGGTGGCGGGGCTGTTCGACGAAACCGGCTACTTGTTGACGATTTCCGATCATGGAATCGGGATGAGTGACGATCGGATTGCCGAGCTCAATCAACTCCTCGGCCATCCCCCTGTACTGGGACTGGCCCTCGAGCCCACCCTGGGTCTCTATGTCGTGGCTCGGCTGGCGGCCCGGCACGGAATGCGGGTCCGACTCGCTTCAGGCGTTCCTGGTACCACCGTTCGCATCACCGTGCCACGAGCCCTACTGGAGTCATCTACCGCCACCCGCGCCGATGACGGCGGCCGCATTCGCAACGAGCCTTCAACCGACTTCCGGCCCGCGACCAAGGAAACGCCCCGGGTGTCGGTTCCGTCGCGGCTCGCTGCTCCTCAAACTCAGCTGCGCCCGGCGACGCAACCGGTGATATCGCCCGCCCAACAGATGCCAGCCGTTCCTACTCCGTCCCATCTTCCCGGCCGTGTGGTCGAAACGACTCCTGCCAACGGACAGAGGGCGTCGGCAACTCCGGCACCGCAGCCTGCTCCTCTCCCGCCCAACCCGGCGCTCCGGCAGTACGACCCCAATCGGGAACTTCCCACCAGGGTCCCCGGGACATCGTTCCAAGACGACGGGACGGTCCCGACCTCGAAGGCGTCTGAGATCGGCCCCGATGGAATCAAGGCTGCGCTGAGCGCCTTCCAAACCGGCCGCGACTCGGCCGGAAAACTGGGAGATGCCCCGAGGGGCAATCCCGCTCCGGCTAACGAGCAGGGGGTGACGGAATGAGCACCGGGGCGTCCAACCTCAACTGGCTGATCGGTCGCTTCGTCGACGCCGTGCCGGCCGTGCGCAAGGCCGTGGTCCTCTCCTCCGACGGCCTGGCGATGGCAGTGTCCCTCGACGTCGATCGTGAGTCGGCCGATCGTCTGGCCGCCGTTGCCTCGGGGATGATTGGACTGGCCTATGGCTCCGCCGGACGCATGGGAGCCGGCGCCGTCTCGAACGTCATCGTCGAAATGACGAATGGCTGGCTTTTCGTCACCGGCATCAGCGATGGCTCCTTGCTCTGCGCTCTCACCACCCGCTCAGTCGATATCGGCTCGGTCGCCTACCAGATGGCGCTCTTCGCCGAGAGAGCCGGTCAGGTCCTCACACCGGAGGTG
>JBOGEW010000071.1:0-16441 GCA_050742075.1 Acidimicrobiia bacterium | reverse complement strand
ATGTCGCCCGCCTGGCCCGCCTGGACCTGTCTTCGGAAGAACTCACCTTTTATCGCGATCAGCTCGGAGTGATCCTCGAAGCCGCCGCCAAGGTCCAGGACGTTGACGCCGAGGGCTTCGAGGCGACGGCTCACCCGCTCGGCATCGTCAACCAGTTCCGTGCCGACGAGATTCGGCCTTCCCTCGATCGAGACGAGGTCCTGGCGGCGGCTCCGGCGACCGATGGGGTTTACTTCGTCGTCCCTCCGGCACTCGAGGGCTGATGGCGGATTTCACGATTGAGGTTGCCGGAAAAGCCCTGGCGGCGGGGGAGTTGTCCGCCACCGAGCTTCTCGAGTCGGTCTTGGATCGGGCTTCGTTGACCGAAGCCGATCTTCACTGCTTCCTGACCATCGACCACGAAGGAGCCATGGCCGCGGCCTCCGGCTCCGACGAACGCTGGCGGCGGGGGGAGCCCCGTGGGCTCCTCGAGGGCATCCCGCTGGCGGTGAAGGACAACTTCTGCACTCGCAATCTGGAGACGACCTGTGGGAGCCAGATCCTCGCCGGTTATCGGCCCCCCTACGACGCCACCGCCGTCGCCCGACTGCGAGAGGCGGGTGCCGTCCTCATCGGCAAGACCAACTGCGACGAGTTCGCCATGGGTTCGTCGACTGAGAACTCCGCCTTTGGTCCCACTCGCAACCCCTGGAATCCCGAGCGGGTGCCGGGAGGGAGTTCGGGAGGATCGGCAGCCGCGGTGGCTACGGGCTCAGCCCTCGGTGCGTTCGGTTCGGACACTGGTGGATCGATTCGCCAGCCGGCGGCGCTGTGCGGGGTCGTCGGCTTCAAACCGACTTACGGATTGATCAGCCGGTACGGACTGGTGGCGTTCGCCTCGAGCCTCGACCAGATCGGCCCGTTCGCTCGCACCGTGGCCGACGCCGTGACCCTCTTCGAAGCGGTGGCAGGTCACGACCCGCTCGATGCGACCTCGTATCAAGGTCCCCTACCCGCCGTCGGTCCGACGTTGGCCGAGGGCGTCAGCGGGCTGCGGGTGGGGATCGTGCGCGAGCTGGGCGGCGAGGGGTACGACTCCGGGGTCGCAGCCGCTACCTCTGCCATGGTCGACAAGCTGGCCGACGAGGGGGCCAAGGTGTCGGAGGTGTCGTTGCCTTCCTTCGAGGTTGCTCTTTCGGTCTACTACCTAATCGCCCCCGCCGAGTGTTCGGCCAACCTCGCACGTTTCGACGGGGTTCGCTACGGGCTTCGGGTTCCAGGAGAGACGGTCGAGGAAATGATGGCGCGAACCCGAGCCGAGGGTTTCGGGTCCGAAGTCACGCGGCGGATTCTGCTCGGCACCTATGCCCTGTCGGCCGGGTATTACGACGCCTTCTACGGGAAAGCGCAGAAGGTTCGGAGCCTTTTGATCGCCGAGATGGCAGCGACCTTCGAACAGACCGACGTGCTGGTATCGCCCACCAGCCCGACGACCGCTTTCGAGCTGGGGGCCAAGACCCAGGATCCACTCGCCATGTACCTGTCTGACGTTTGCACCATCCCCGCCAACCTGGCCGGGACGCCGGCGATCTCGGTTCCAATCGGCCTCGACTCGGGCGGCCTTCCGATTGGCTTCCAGGTCATGGCTCCCGCCCTCGGCGAAAAGGTGATGTTCCAAACCGCGGCGGCGGTCGAGGCGCTGGCGGGGTTCAGCACGCGCCCAGCCATGGCGGTGAGCCGATGACCACGACCACCGCCTGGGAGCCGGTGATCGGCATCGAAGTGCACGTCGAACTCAAGACCGAGTCGAAGATGTTCTGCGGTTGCGAGGTGTCCTTCGGTGGGGAGGCCAACACCAAGGTCTGTCCGACCTGCCTGGGACTGCCGGGGGCGTTGCCCGTGGCCAACACCGTTGCGCTCGACTGGATCATCCGCATCGGGCTCGCGCTTCACTGCGAGGTCAAGGAGAAGTCAGTCTTCCATCGCAAGAACTACTTCTACGCCGATCTGCCCAAAAACTATCAGATCAGTCAGTTCGACCTACCGGTATGCCGTGATGGTTGGCTCGATGTAACGGTGGGGGAGGAGACGAGGCGAATCGGGATCGAGCGGGCTCACATGGAAGAGGACACCGGAAAGAGCCTCCATCTGGGGAACGGGGGGCGAATCCACACCGCTACCTCCACCTTGCTCGATTTCAACCGCTCCGGGGTGCCGCTGGTGGAGATCGTCTCTCGACCCGATCTGCGCTCAGCGATCGAGGCCCGAGCCTACGCCCAGGATCTGCGCAATCTCGTCGCCGAACTCGGAGTATCGGACGCCCGTATGGAAGCGGGCTCGATTCGATTCGACGCCAACGTGTCGATTCGTCCAGCGGGCAGGACCGAATTGGGGATCAAGGTCGAGATCAAGAACATGAACTCATTCCGATCTCTGGAGAGGGCGATTGCCTCCGAGATCGATCGCCAGGTGGCGCTGCTCGAGGAGGGGATGAAGGTGAGGCAGGAGACCCGGCACTGGGACGAGGAGTCCGGGGCCACCAGCAGCATGCGTAGCAAAGAAGAAAGCTCGGACTATCGCTACTTCGCCGAGCCCGATCTGTTACCGCTGGTTTTCGCCCCCGATCTGGTCGATCGCCTTCGTGCCGGTCTTCCCGAGCTTCCGGCCGATCGCCGGGCGCGGCTCGAGAGCCTCGGGGTTGCTCCTCATACTGCGCGGGCCCTGGCTACGGCCGAACCGGAACTGCGCCGCACATTCGAGGACGCGGTGGCACTGGGCGCCAAGCCCGTGTCCGCCGCCAACTGGGTGGCGGGCGAGCTAACGGCGGCGAGCCGGCGTCTCGAGACCACCGCCACCCTCGACGGCCAGGCTCTACTCGGGTTGATCGCCATGACCGAAGACGGCCGGCTTTCATCGTCGGCCGCAAAAGAAGTTCTGTTCGAAATGCTGAGAAGCGGAGAGCAGGCCGAAGGGGTCGCCTCCCGCCTCGACCTACTTCAGATCTCGGACACCTCCGCCATTGAAGAGGCGGTCGCGGAGGTGTTGGCGGCTCAAGGTGAAGCCGTCGAGCGATACCGATCCGGGGAGGAGAAAGTGCTTGGCTTCCTAGTCGGCTTGGTGATGAAATCGACCGGCGGCAAGGCCGATCCCAAACTCGTCAACCAGATCTTGCGGCGCCGGCTCGAAACCTAATGCAATGCGCTGCGGTTTCCGCAGCCCAGAGCCTTAGGTTTCGTTTCGGCTAGCGGTAGGCCTCGGCCTGCATCGTGTACATCTCGGCATAGCGGCCACCGGCCGCGATCAATTCGGCATGGGTGCCCGCTTCGACCACCCTTCCTCCGTGCAGCACATACACGCGGTCGGCGGCCCGTACCGAGGAAAAGCGGTGCGAGATCAGCAGAACGGTTCGCCCGACGAGCAGGGTGCGGATCCGGGCGAACAGTTCATGTTCGGCTTTGGCGTCGAGGGAGGCGGTGGGCTCGTCGAGGATGATCAGCGGCGCATCGCGAAAGAAAGCTCGCGCCAGAGCGATCCGTTGCCACTGGCCCACCGAGAGATCCACACCGCCGAGGAACTCGGGACCAAGAAGAGTTTCATAACCCTTCGGCAGCCGGTCGATGAAGTCATCCGCCCCAGCCTGGCGGGCGGCATCGAAGAGCGTCGGACCTCGAGCACCGTTGTCGGAATACCCGATGTTGCCGAAGGCGATGTTGGTGGACACGTCGAGGTGATAGCGGATGAAGTCCTGAAAGATCACCGCCACCCTTTTCGACAACTCGGTCTGATCGATCGAGGCGATCTCGATTCCGTCCCAGCTGATCTGGCCCGAAGCCGGGGAGTAAAGGCCGGCGAGAAGCTTGGCAAGGGTGGACTTACCGGAGCCGTTCTCACCCACCAGGGCCACGATCTCTCCGGCATCGATATGAAGTGAGACATCGATCAGAGCCGGCGCGTCACTGCTCGGGTAGGTGAAGGTGACGTTCTCGGCCACGATCGTCTCGAAGCCAGACGGAGGATGATTAGTCGGCGGAGCCGGGGAAGTCCCCAGGGCGAGAAAAGTGTTGAAGTCTTGGAGATAGAACCCGGCCTCCGACAAGCTGGCGGCCGAGTACCCCGCCCCGGTGAGCCGGGCGCCGATGACGGCGATCCCCGCCACCGCGATTCCCGCCTCCGAGAGCGACACCTGTCGGCTGGCGGCGAGCCAGGCGATCAGGAGAACCGTGGCGCCGAGCACTGTGCCGATGACCGCAGTGGCAAGGAGGGAGTAGCGCAGCTGACGCCGGGCCACCTGGCGGAGGTCGGTGAGGCGCTCGTCGTACAGGCGGTTCCAACGCCCCAGGAGATAGCGCCCCAGACCAAAAGCTCGCACCTCCTTGGCCTCATCGCGGCCGCCCAAGAGGTGGCCGAGATAGTTGCGCTCGCGATCGCGGGGAGTCATCCGCCAGAAGAAGCGCCAGAACTCCGAGCCGCGCCGCGAGGCTGCCAACCAAGCGGGAAGCAAGACGATGAGGACCATCGGGATCAATAGGGGCTCGATGGCAATAAGGGCCACGGCGACTCCGACCACCCCGATCAAGGCTGAGGCGATGCCACTGAGGCCGTAGACCATGTTGAGGGGCTGACCCATGGCCGACTGGACCCGTTGCAGACGGTTGTGGAAGTCAGGATGCTCAAAGGCGGCCAGGTCGACTCTCGTTGCGACTTCGAGCGTGGCCTGTTGCATGTGGCGGGCAACCAATTCGCCGAGGATCTGTTGCTGCTCACGTTGCACCGAAGAAGCAAACAGGCTGGTTCCGGTGACGAGGGCGAGGGCGATGGCCCAGGGGACCACCGGTTGGAAACCTGAATCCGTGCTATCGACTTCGAGCAGGGCTTGCAGGGCTCGCTGGCCGATAAGCAGCGAGATCGCCACCGACAATCCAGAGAAGATCTGGAGCGACGTCGAGAGAACGAACTCTCGCCGGCCGGCGGCGACGATTACCCGCAGGCCGTGGCGAATCAGACGGGGAAGCTGTTTGAGCTCGACCCGGGCGTCTTCCCGAGTTTGGAGGTCGTAGACCGTGATCTGGTCGGACACTGGCGGAGGCTATCGGTCCCCGGCTTCTAGTCCGACCGATTTAGCCGCCAAGAAGCGCTTCGATCTGCAGGGTCAGAGTGCCGCCGTCGATGACGCCGTTGTGCGTCGTCACCAGGGTTCCACCGCGGTCGAAGAAGTAGGTGCGGGGGACGCCGATCCCACCGAAGAGAACCAGCGCATCGCCGTCGAAGTCGAAATAATGGGTAAAGGGGAGATCGAATTCGGCCAGGAACTGCCGGGCCCCTGGTTGATTGTCGTTGTAGGCGATGCCGTAGAAATCGACCCGGTCCCCGTACTCAGCGTGGGCGGAAGTGAAGAGCGGCGCCTCGTCGCGACAAGGAAGACACCACGACGCCCAAACGTTGACCACCGCCGGCCGATCCGAGGACTCGAGCTGGTTTTGAAAGGCAACCAAGTCCATTTCCGGAAGGTTGTCCTCAGACGAGGTCGTATCACCGCTACACCCCCCCACCAGGAGGACTAGCAAGAAGATCGTGGTTGTCGATCTAGCCAACAAGAGAGGACGCAATGTCGGGGCTGGGGGCGATGCCGACCCTAACGGCCTGGCCTTCACAATCAATCACGACGTTGGCGAGATCGGAGCCAGTGAATGACACTTCCGCCCACTCGGTCATGGAGTCACAGAGCGAGGGGCTGCCGGCGCCACTGTCGACCAGATTGAGAAGGACGGAGGTATCAGCGCCGCGAGCCCAGACCATGGCCGACCCCGCTCCCCAGGAGCGAACTCGTTCTCGTACGTTGTCGAGCGCGGCGGCGGTGTTGTCGCCGGGTGCCGAGAAGAGGTTGAGGAGGTCGATGGCGCCGAACCCGACAGTCCGCAGCTCCGACCACTCCTCACCGGGCGTTCCTGCCGCCGCCGGGGTCTGCGCCTCCCAGCCCTCCTGGTAGAGCTCGGGAAAAAGAATCTCGGCCGTGGTCGAGGGGGGAGTGTCGTAGGCGGAGTCCACCGCCTCCCATCCGCCATCGGCGTAGAGCGAGCAGGCGAAGCGCATCCCTTCGAGGTAGGGAAGCTGGAGTCCATTCGAGAGGATGTAGGGGACCTCGTTCAGATCGGCCTGCGAGGCAGCGAGACGGGGATCGAGGATCATTCCGAACTGGTCCAAGAGGTCGATCGCTCCGAGGGAAAACTGTTGCATGCCCAGCGTGGCATCACCCTCGATCAAGGCCTGAATCGCCCGGACGCGTTCGGGGTCGGCGCGGGGATCGTCGATGATGTCGGGAAAGCTCAATCGGGAGTCGGTCAGGGCGTGAATCAACTCGTGGGCCAGGGTCACCTGATCGATCGGACCCAGGGGTGAATCGGTCGCAGTTGTCGCGACGACGAGATCACCGCTGTCAGGGTCGTAGTAGCCGGCAACGGCGGAATCGAGCAGGTCGAGCTGAGTTCTCACCAGGTCGAAGCCAGGATCCAGCATCTGCAGCGCCACCCACAGCCTCGTGTCGAAGTCGACCACGTCGGCGGGCAGCTCCTCGACTGCGAGATCGCGCACCCGCTCGCCCATCTCCTCGGGGCTGACCAGGATCGGATCGATGTCGCCAGCGAACTCGAGTTGCCGGAGGTCGCTGACCGCGAGAGCGATGTCGTCGATCTGGGCCTCGAGGTCATCTGTGGCGATCTCGATCGATCCCGGAACGCCGGTCAGGCACGCGCCGAGATCAGTGCCGCCGGAGCCACCGAGCAACCCGCCGAGACCGTCCTCGCCGCCGAAGAGGTCCCCGAGGTCTCCGCCACCCTCACCGAGAAGGTCGCCCAGAAGATCATCCAGGTTCCTCCTCCCCTCGCCTCCCAGGAGACCACCGAGGAGGTCGTCGAGTCCCGAGGCCCCATCGCTGGGCGCCGAGGCGAGTTCTTCTTCCAGGTCGGCGATGCGGGACTCGGCGGCGACAAGTTGGCTGGAAAGGTCTGCGACTTCGTCGTTGAGACGACCAATCGTCGTCAAGCCCACCGCTCCGAGAACTCCGAGGAGAAGAACCAGCAAGGAAAGGATCAAGATGACGACGACGGCCGCCACCGGCCATCTATTCATTCTTGCGTATAAACCCCTGGGATTAGGGGCGCAATTCTACGCCAGAACGAATTTCAGGACGAGGCCGCTTGTGACGATTGCCACCGTTTGATCGCCGAGATGAGGTGTATCCACTCGACCTGCCGCGCTTTGGCATCGGCTCGAAGAGCAGCGAGGGCTGATTCCCGCAACACCCCGGCCAGGTCAGCCATCGACATCCCTTCGGTTATCTCGGCGAGCTTGGCCTTGTCGATATCCTCGGCAAAGGGAACATCGGAGAGATCGATCAGAGCTCGCCGGGCCGCCGCATCGGGCAGACCGATTTCGATCTGGGTCTCAAATCGACCCGCTCGCAGCAACGCCGGGTCGATCAGATCTGCCCGATTGGTGGCGCCGATCACGGCCACGTTCCCGCGTTCGGTGATGCCGTCCATCTCGGTGAGAAGAGCGGCCACAACAGAGTCGGTGACCGTGGTGGTGGAACGCCCCCGCACTGGAGCCAGGGCGTCGATCTCATCGAAAAAGATAATCGCCGGAGCCGCCGCCCGGGCCCGGCCAAAGAGCTCACGGACCGCTCGTTCGGATTCACCGACGTACTTGTCGAGGAGTTCGGCCCCCTTGACGGGGAAGAAAGCACTCCCCGCCTCGTGGGCGAGGGCGCGGACGACGAAGGTCTTGCCCGTTCCCGGCGGCCCATAGAGAAGAATGCCCCGGGGCGGATCGATGCCCATGCTCTTGAAGCGATCGGGATCGGTGATGGGCCACACCACGGCCTCGACCAGCCGTTGTTTGACCTCGTCGAGGTTGGCGACCTGGTCGAACCCGTAGTTGGGCATTTCTCCCAGCGAGAGCGATCCCAGCGAGGGCGTGGTGTCGCGGATGGCCTCGACGAGGTCGTCGGTGGTCAGCTCGGCGCCGGGGGTACGGGCGAGGCGAGTCGAAGCCTGAATCACCGCCGCCACCACGTCGGTTCCACTGAAACCGGCCGAGCGACCCGCCAGCATCGCGTAGTCAACATCGGCTGTGGGGACCCGCGCCAGGGCCGCCTCGAACAGGAGCCGGCGGCGGTTGAGGTCAGGTGGCGGAATCGTCAGGGAGCGGGGGAGCAAGGGGCTCGATGCGATCGCGGGGTCGAGGGCCGCTCGAGAGGAGCAGCCGATGACACAGGCCCGGCCCGGCTTGGTCGTCAGCGAGTCGAGAAACCAGCGAAGGACGGCTGCCATCTGGGTCCGAAAAGGAGCCATCCCTTCATCCCCGGAGACGACTTCCAGCCGGTCAACGAAGATCACGGCCGGGGCGACGGTGCCGCGGATCGCAGCCTCGAGCACGTCGAGCAGCTTCTCCGGCTTGAAGACCTGATCGAGGGAGACTTCGTGGACGCTCGCACCGGCCTCACTGGCGGCGGCGGCGACCAACTCGGACTTGCCGCAGCCCTGGGGGCCTTCGAGGAGGACGCCGGCTACGCGTGGCAAACCCCAAGCCGCGGGAAGGTCAGAGGCTGAAGTGAGAAGTGCGAGCCACCCGGCGAGGAGATCCTTTTGGTCATTTAGTCCGGCCAGCAGGGCCTCTGAGCGAGTCGGCCCCGGCGGGGGAGCAGGGGTTTTTGGCTCCACTCGGGTGTCCGTCGGCTGGACCACCGAATTCGGTTCCTCATCATCTCCGAACATGAACCGGGTGCCGGGGCCAACGAGGCCCGCATTTCCCGGCTCGACCCGAACGATCCCGGCCTCCACAGTCTCGGTGGTGCCAGTCTGCGCGGCCGGTATCGAGACCCGGTCGCCGTCGGAGAGGGGACGGCCTTGCCAGGCTCGCTGCAGAACCTCGGGATCAACGGGCTGGTCGACGCTCAATCGCACCAGGGCGGCGTGACTGAGAACGGCCCGGGTGGCGTCGACCGATTGCCCATCAGTGACATTGGCATTCTTCATGCCCTGGGGGCCGAGATGGAGGGCGGTGCTGCCTTTCGTCTCGCCACTCTTCACCAGCACATGAGTCTTGCCGACTCTCAAGACCCCTCCATAGGGAAGACCCAACGCCTTCAGGAGAGTGGCATCGGCCCGCGCAACTGGGTCGACGCCCTGGCGGATGATGAATCGCATCGAGTTCGATGGTAGGAAAGGGTCAAGCAGCGGTCAGATGAGGGATGGGAGCCGCTGGTAGGGCGAGAGAACCGCTCGAGTCGAGGACCCTGACCCGGCCACCGGTCATCCACTGCCAGATTAAATGGGCCTCTTCGGCCGCGTCCATGGTGGGAGGCACCGGGTAAACGGGTGCCCCTTCAGGGAGCGCCATCGCTGAAGCCAGCAACGGGGGCGTATCGACAGCGCTCCATGCTGCCACCAGCCGCCCCCGGTCGACCACGGCCCGCTCGCCCAGGTTGCTCTCCAATTCGATCCTGCCCGCAGTCGACAACGCCTGCCAGGCGCGAGCGCGTTCGAGAGCCCGGGCGAGGGCGCGATGGCGGTCGCGCATTTGGGCCGCTTCCTCGAATCGGCGCTCGGCGGAAAGGCGCCGCATTTTCATGGCGATGGGATCGAGAACCACTCCGGGATCATGATCGAGGGCGCCGACGATCGTGTTGATCATCTGGGCGTAGCGATCGGGGCTCAATTCCCCGGCGCAGGGGCAGAGGGCGACACCCATCTGCCCGGGGGCACATAGACCCTGGCGACTGCCAGCCCGACCCGTGCAGCGCCTCAGTTGAGTCGACGCCCACAGCGCTTCGACCACCAGGTCAGCCGCCCGCTTGGAGCGAAAGGGTCCGAGCCACATCGGTCCTGTGCTCGCCAGCTTGTGGGCGACACTAAGCCGGGGAAACTGCTCCTCGGTCAAGCGGACGAAGAGGGTCCGTCGGGGCGGCCGCGATCGTTGATTGAAACGGGGCCGGTGGGCATGGATCAGACGGAGCTCGGTGATTTCGGCCTCAAGGCTGTGGGCGCAAATCCGGTATTCGATCCGATGGAGCTGGCGAAGCAAGTCGCCGATGCGACGCCTCTCGTCACCGTAGAAATAGCTGCGAACCCTGGTGCGGAGGTTGTCTGCTTTGCCCACGTAGATGAGCTCTCCGTTGCGATCGAAGAAGAGATAGACACCTGGCTTCCTGGGGAGGTCATCGGTGAGGTGGAGCTTTTGGTAGTAGCTCGATCCCCGGGCGGTGGGGAGGATGAGAAGCTCGTCGAGACCGGTGACGCCGAGCGATCCCGCCCGCTCGAGCAAGGAGTGGAAGACGTGGGCGGTGGCTTGCGCATCTTCCAAAGCTCGATGAATCGGGGGCGAAGGGGCGCGGAAGTGGCGGGCGAGAGTGGCGAGCGTCAGGTCCCGAACCTCGGGGCGGATCAGCCTCCGAGCGAGGCCGACAGTGTCGACCTGCCTCCGCCCGGCGGGTTCGGATCCCACCAGTGGATAGTCGAGGCTCCGGCAGGCGGAGTCGAGAAAGGAGAGGTCGAAACGGACGTTATGACCGACGATGACCGCGCCCCGGCAGAACTCGAGGAAGGTGGGAAGAGCGGATTCGATCGGGGGAGCGACAAGCACCATCTGTTGGGTGATACCGGTGAGAATGGTTATGAAGGGAGGGATGCCGGTGCCGGGATTGACAAGGGTGGCAAATGTTCCCAGCAATTCTCCACCGCGATATTTAACCGCTCCAATCTCGGTGATAGAGCAGGTGAGGGGAGATCCTCCAGTGGTTTCGAGGTCGAGGATGCAAAAGGTCACGTCATGGAGAGGCGTCCCGAGGTCGTCCAGGGTGAGCTGACGCACGCTGGCACCCTAGATCGAACAACTGTTCGAACACAAGGATTCCGTTCAGGCGCGGGGGTGAGGCCGCTCGGTTTCGTCTTGCTGGTAGATCTGCTCGAGCCTCTTTCGGGCCCGATGAATCGCCACCCTGACAGTTCCGATGGCGCTGCCGATACGGCCGCCGATTTCTTCGTAGTCGAGGCCCTCGACCTCGCGCAGCCATAAGAGTTCACGATCGCGGGGTGAGAGTTGGGCAAGTGCGGCCATGATCCGACGGTGCTCCTCTTTCTCGATCGAGAGCTCCTCCGGAGTCGCCGGAGAGATCATGGCGTCGGTCGGACGGGCGCTCCGACGGCGCCGGTAGAAGTTGCGCAGACGGTTGCGGGCTATCGACCAAAACCAGGCCTCAAAGGCCTGCGGTTCCCGAAGCCGGGGAATTCCCTTCACAATCGCCTCGGCCGTCTCTGCGGCGAGCTCGTCGGCACTGTGCAGATCGAGTCCCAGCCCGAGAAAGAAGGCAACTACCCGCGGATGACCGATAGTGAGAAGTTCAGTCAGCGCGCTCGAATCGCCATCGATTGCTGCTCGAACTGTCTCTGCGTAGGGGGGCCACACCTAGATTAGGAGGGGCTGGTCCACCGCGCCCAGATCCCTAGCCATCGTCACAGACTATTGCGTGTGACCTGCCCCT
This sequence comes from Acidimicrobiia bacterium, assembly GCA_050742075.1. Taxonomy (GTDB): domain Bacteria; phylum Actinomycetota; class Acidimicrobiia; order Spongiisociales; family ZC4RG35; genus JACCTH01. The sequence goes on along the minus strand of JBOGEW010000071.1, from coordinate 4,926 downwards.
CCTGCCTAGGGATTGGAGCTGCCCGGTCCGCTGCCGCCGCTCGGGCCACTTCTTCCGCCGACATCCGGGTCCTGCCCGGGCGCCGTGTCCGCTGGGCTGTTGACTTGCCCGGGGGCCGTCACTGACGGGTTTTCACCGCTGCCACCGGCGTTTCCTTTACTGGCAGTATCAGCCACGTCCCGGGCTTCCTCTCTGAGGTTGGTGATCGCAGCCTCGATAGCACTCGGATCACCACTTTGGGAGGCTTCATGCATCACGGAAGCAGCGTCGACGAGGTCTTGCACTTCGTCGCGTACCGCCGGGGAGTTGCCACTCCCGGAAAGGCCGCCGACCTCCGTCTGCAAACTCTCGTCGCTGCCCAGGATCTCTGTAACAACGCGAAGCGCAAGATCGGTATTACCGCCTCCGGCTAGTTCCCGCGCCTCGGCCACCCGCTCCGGAACCCGGTCTTGCGGTCCGAATCGATCTGCTACCCATTCGTAGGTTCGATCCAGCGGATACAAGAACTCGCCGGGAATGGCGGAATCGGATGCCAGTGCTAGAGCCACGTTGGAGAGAGCCAGAAGGACGACGGTGACGACAACGGCGACCCAGGTCCTCGAGCGTCGGGGACGTCGCTGGCGCAATGCCGCCGCCGCCACCTCGGCAGAAAGCTCGGGTGGGACCCTGGCCCGGAAAAGATTCCCCAACGAACGCAAGTCCTCGTAGGGGCGATCTTTAGACATCACCACGACTCCCAGGTAGCTCCGCCCCCGATTTCGTTACAGCGCCGGGATGGGTCGGTTGACCGATTTCCGGGTTATTTTCGGGGTTCCAGCGCTCGAAATGGACTATCCGTTGTTGCGGTTTCCAACCCCGATCGAGGGACCCCGAGCGCCGATCGGGGAGGGGATAACCGACGGTCACGATGCCCAGCGGGGTGACGTTCGGTGGCATCCCGAGCAGCTCGCGGAGGCCAGTGATGGAGTGGACCCCGAGGAAACCCGCCGCCAGCCCCTCGTTTACGACGCCCAGCAGGACGAGCATCAATGCCGCCCCGGCATCTACCCACCAATAGGGGATCGGCCACTCGATCTCCGAACTGTCGGGCAAAACCTTGTCGGCTTCCTGGTAGCGCTCGTGATAAGCCTGTTCCGAGACGGCCACGACAATATGAACCGGAGCCTTCGAAACCCAGGGGTCGAATCCCGCGGCGACATAGGTCGGCTCCTGGGCGAGGTCGGCAATCGCTCGCCGGGTCGCTTCCTCGGTGACGACGATGAAACTAACCCCCTGGCTAAAGCCGGCCGACGGCGCCCTGCGGGCGGCGCTGACTATGCGATGAAGTGACTCCACAGGTACCGGATCGGGTCGATAGTTGCGGACCATCCGTCGTTTTCGCAGGACATCGACGAAGTCCAATCCCTAACCTCCGGCGACCAATTCCCGGATGCGGGGGTGCCGGACCTCGCCTCCGTATGTGACCGTGACCTGGTCGAGGATGTCATCTGAGAGGTCGACGGAGCCGTCGGCGCCGATGATCTCGATGAGGGCCGCGACGTTGCGGGCGTACATCTGGCTGGCGTCGTAGGGTTTGCGAGAGGGAAGATCGGTAAATCCGAGGATGTGTACTCCCTTGTGATCGATTGCCTCACCCGGCTTGGTGAGCTCGCAATTTCCCCCCGTCGAGGCGGCGACGTCGACGATGACGGATCCGGGTCGCATCGCCTCCACCATGGCGGCGGTGACGAGGAGGGGGGCTGCTTTACCAGGGATGGCGGCCGTCGCGATCACGACATCGGCTGCTGCCACCGGGCTGGCCAGGCTCGCTCGGACCCGCTGCTCAGCGTCGGTCGCGAGTTGGCGGGCGTAGCCGCCATTGCTGGCAGCGTCCTGAGGGTCCATGTCGGCTTCGACAAAGCTTGCACCCAGGCTCCGCACCTGCTCTGCGGCGACGGCCCGAACATCGAAGGCGGAAACCACCGCTCCCAGTCGCCTGCAGGTCGCGATCGCCTGGAGACCGGCAACCCCTGCTCCGAGAACCAGTGCTCGCGCCGGTGGAATGGTCCCGGCCGCGGTCGTCAGCATCGGAAAGAAGCGATCACAGGCCCGGGCTCCCTCGAGGGCTGCCTGATATCCCGAAACCGTGGCTTGGGAAGAAAGCGCGTCCATCGGCTGCGCCCGGGTAGTTCGAGGAACGAGCTCGAAGGCCAAAGCCGTGATGCCGCGGTGGGCGAAAGACGCCACCAACGACGGATCTTCGAGCGGGCGCAGCAAGCCGAGAATGGCCCGGTCTCGCAAGGCTTTGTCGAGGGGGGCATTGACCGCTGCGATTAGATCCGCCGAGAGGACCTCCTGTCGCCGACTGATGGTCGCTCCCTCGGTCTCGTAGGCGTCATCTCGTAGGCCGGACCCGGCGCCCGCCCCCGATTCCACAATCACCGAGTGTCCGAACTGGGTCAGCCTTTTTGTGACATGGGGGGTTAGGGCTACCCGCCGCTCGCCCGCCTGCGTCTCCCGCAGAACACCGATTTTCATGGAAAAAGACTAAAGACAAGAGATGAAAGACCAAAGACAACAGCCGTCAGACAAATACCTCAGACCTCAGACACACGTTTTTGATCGCTCGGTTTATTGAGCGATCTGGCACACTGACCGCCCATGACGGGGTGCCCTGATCTGGCCGATTGACCCGCAGGCCGCGATCCCCGCAATTGCGGGCCGCGACCCCCGTGTCGTTTACGCCCGCGGCAAGGGCTGCGCCGAGCTGGCAGAGCTCCTTGCTTCGGAGGCGACCAGGGTCACCGGAGATCTCAACGAGGCCTGCATCAGCGCTCGGGCCGACCTCCTAGTGACACGCAAACCACCAGGCGGCTTCGCCCTGGTCAATGTTGTTTCCCCTCTTGACTTCGAGGCGGGGGAGGTGACCGCCGTCGTTGCCGCCATCGCCGGCGGACCCCACTCCCAGCTCAATGTCCAGCTCTCTGACCACCTCGCCCGGCGCCTCAATGTCGATGTGCACATCGCGACTGCCTACACCGACAAGGACGCCGAGCACGAGGCCGAGTCACTCGTGGCCCGTCTCGGAGAACTGGTGCCCCATGCCAAGCAGCTCTCAGTGCAAGCCGCGGACCTCACCGAGTTCGTCAAGGCGCTGCCTGTCGGCGCTTTGCTCGTGCTCGGTGAAGCCGGCGGTTCCATTCTTTCCCGCCTCGTGTTTGGGCCAGGGGCCCGTCTGCGCGCCAGGGCCCAGGCCGGAGCCCTCATCGTTCGTGCCGCCCCACCGCGGGTCTTTCAGGTGATGGACGATCCGGTTTTTGTCGCGCCCCTTCATCTCGCCGGCGACGGCCGAAGGCTCTACGACGACGAGCGGGTCGCGGTCGTCGAAGGCGGAAAGCTGGTCGGAATCGTTGAGCGTCTGCGGCTGTTGTCTGCGGCCGCGGATGCTCCGATCGCCAATTTGATGAGCGAGCCGATCTCGGTAACTGCGACAATGTCCCTGGTCGAGGCGGCCACTTCGATCTCGGCAGCGAGCCTTGACGAAGGCCAGGTCGGAACATCCGAAGGACCGTGGCCGGTGACCGATGCCGATGGAAATCTGATCGGAACGTACAGGCAGTAGCGGTTGGCAGTCATGAAGAAAGCGGCCTTTGTTGTCATTGGCTTGCTCGCGATCTTTCACCTCGGCGGGGGTTGGTACTTCGCTGAACAGATCCGCAAGGACGCGCTGCTGCCCGACCACGAGCCCCCGGCCAATGACGTTTCGGTCCTTGAGGTCGGGGAGGGGACGGTCCGCCTCGGAGCCATTCCCGGCCTCGAGCCCGACCTGACCGCCAGTGGAGTGGTTGGTCTGGATTGGGGCACGGGATACGGCCAGCTCGGCCCCAGCTTCACGGCCGTCGGTGACGGCTCGGTGGTGCGAAACATCCAGCGACTGATCGGCGTCGCTCCGCAACCCGGAGACGTTGCCTTCCTCGACGGCAATGCCTTTCCCGGTGATCCGTCCGTGGCTTTTGGGATCGACTTCACGGAGATCGACTACCCGACATCGCTCGGTCCGATGAAGGCGTGGCGGATCCTGGCTCCGGGCGATATCTGGATCATTCACGTCCACGGCCGCGGAGCGAGCAAGCGAGAGGCGCTCCGTCTCATCAAGCCGCTGGCGGCGGCGGGATTCCCGCAATTGGTGATCGACTACCGCAATGACGACGGCGAGCCCGGCGACCCATCGGGGTACTACCGGTTCGGTGCCACCGAGTGGGAGGACATCGCTGCCGCCGTGGACTTCGCCGCCCAGAGCGCGGCCGGTGTTGTTCTCGCCGGTTACTCGACGGGAGCGGCTCACATCCTCTCCTACCTCCAGAAGACACCCGACAATCCGGTGGTGGCCCTGGTCCTCGATAGCCCCAACGTCGATTTCGAACAAAGCATTGAACTGGGGGCGTCGCAACGACGGCTTCCGGTGATTCCGTTGCCGCTCCCCGGGAGCCTCGTCTGGACGGCGAAGCGGATGGCCTCCGCCCGCTTCGGTGTTGACTGGGAGGCCACGGACTATCTGCCGGAATTAGACCTGCTCTCAGTGCCGATGCTCGTCATTCATGGCACCGATGACCAGACCGTTCCCTTCTCGGTCTCAGAGGACCTCGCTGCCGCCCGGCCAGACCTGGTCAGATTCTTCATCGTCCCCGGCGCCGGGCATGTCCGCGGCTGGAATGTTGGTCCCCAGCCCTACGAGCGAGCAGTCACCGACTTTCTCTCCGACGTCCTGCCAACTTGACTTGGAATTCAAATTGATTGGTTATTACCGGCATCCGACGATTTTTCGAGATCAGGTGGTCTTCGTGGCAGAGGACGATCTCTGGATGGTGTCCGCCGGTGGAGGCGACGCCTTTCGATTGACGGCCAATCCCGGCACCGAAACCTATCCCCGATTCTCTCCCGACGGGA
>JBOGEW010000070.1:0-4990 GCA_050742075.1 Acidimicrobiia bacterium | reverse complement strand
AACATCGGGCACTTTCTTCGCCGGCTGGGCCCGGCGGGCGACAACCTCAGGCTGGCTGGCCTGTGCGACGTGGGCGAAGAGCGCAAGTTCCGTCGCGGGCTCGAGCTGGCTGGGCTGGGCTCGAACCTGACTAGGGAATCGATGGAGAGCCTGGGCTTCTTCGTCTGCGTGTTGGATCTGGAAGACGAGATGATCCGCTCACTCGGCGCCGCCGCCGTCGAAGACGTGATCGCAAAACAGCGGGAGATGGGCTCCTTTCGAATCTTCCAGCGGCAACCCGCCCAACGGGAGCGAAGTATCGAGGCCCAGCTGCGACGCTTCCTCGGCACTCACTCTGGTCGCAAGATCACTTATGGGGCGCTCCTAGCGCAAGCGCTCGATCTCAAACGAGTCCCGCGACCCTTGGACGCGCTCCTGGCCCACATCTGAGTCTCAACGAGGCCCGAAGGCGGCGCGTACCCTCCGGGGATGTTCTCGGGGTCGGTAAGGGCGTACAGCAGCCCTCCGGGCCCGCAGGATTAGATGGAGAGAAATGTCGACCGACGATCGAGTGAGAACGGCAGAGTTGATCGGGTCGTTGTGCTTGGCCAGCGACCTGGCCATGGGATTTCCTTTCGAGCATGGGCTCCAATCAACATTGACGACGATGCGACTCTGCGAGGCTCTCGGAGTCGACAACGAGACGGCCTCGCGGACCTATTACGCATGTCTGCTCATGTACTCGGGATGCACCGCCGACGGGGAAGAAAAGGCCGGAATATTCGAGAGCGGCCTCACCAGACACAACCAGCACCTCCAGCATGGCTCGACTTTCGAAAATCTCACCGGCGTCATGGGGGCGCTGCCTTCCCCTCGTACTCCCCGGCCCCTACGGCCGATCCAGGCGGCCGCCCGGCTGCCTCGGGCGCTCCGATTCCTGCCCAAACACTTTGCTGCCCTTTGCGAGATGGCCGGCATCTTCTCGGATCGCTTCGGCCTACCCGAGTCGATCTCCGGGATGTTTACGTTTCTAACCGAGCGGTGGGACGGGTCGAGCCTGCTCAGGAGGGCCGGCGGCGACGACATTCCCCTTCCAATCCGAATAATCCACATCGGTCGGGACGCCACTTATCAACGCCTGGTTGGCGGTGACGAGCACGTGGTGGATGTGATCAGGGCTCGAGCTGGCGGTGACTTCGACCCCGACATAGTCGACGTCTTCCTGAGCGACCCTCAGGAGCTCCTCGGACCGCCAGCACCTCCCGGGACGGTTTGGGAGGAGGCACTCGAGGCCGAGCCCCGACCTACCCGCACCTTGGAAGGACCTGCCATCGACCGTGCCCTCGGAGCGATCGGAATGCTCGCGGAACTGGGTTCTCCCTACCTGGCCGGCCACTGCCTGGGAGTAGCCGAACTGGCGAGCGCAGCCGCTGAAATCTACGGGTTCTCGCTATCGGAAGTTGGGACGATCCGCCGAGCCGCCCTTGTGCACGATGTGGGAAGGGCGGCTGTCTCTCCGCTGGTATGGGGTCGGCCCGGTCCGCTGACCGCTGACGAAAGAGAACAGGTACGGCTCCATCCGTATCACACAGAAAGAGTGTTGGCGCGGTCGAGGTTCTTGACTGAACTCGCTCCCCTCGCCACGGCTCATCACGAACGGCTCGACGGCTCTGGCTACCACCGCGGCGCCACCGCGGCCTCGCTTTCGCCCTCAGCCAAGCTGCTCGCTGCCGCCGACGCCTTCCGTTCCAAGACCGAGCCGCGCCCATACCGGCGACCCCTGTCGGCGGAAGAGGCCACGGAAATTCTCGCCGGGAAGGCGAAGCAGGGAGCACTCGACGCCCACATGGTCGCCGCCGTAGCCCAGGCTGCCGGCGAGCCCGCTCCCGCCATCGAGCGCCCCGCCGGACTGACCGAGCGCGAGGCGGAAGTGATTGGCCTGTTGTCCCGGGGCCTTCGCACCAAACAGATCGCTCGGGAGCTAAACATCGCGACAAAGACTGCGGACCGGCATATCCAAAACAGCTACCGCAAAATTGGAGTGTCGTCTCGGGCCGCAGCCACGCTCTTTGCGACCGAACACGGGCTGGTGCCCAGGTAGCTCGACTCTTCCAAATGGGGAAGTTTCCGTATTCACAGCCAGTAGCTCTCTCCTTTAAGTTCGTAACTCAGGAACGGAGGTATTGGCATGACCAACCAAGCAACCAAAGAAATTGACACCCTTGTCATCGGAGGCGGACAGGCCGGGCTGGCTGTCGGCTATCACCTGTCTCGGGCGGGGGTCCCGTTCCTAATCGTCGATGCCAGCCGCAGAACAGGCGACTCCTGGCGCAACCGGTGGGACTCGCTGAAGCTGTTCACGCCCAACCGGTTCAACAGCTTGCCAGGTCTTCCGATCCCGGGAGAAGACTGGGGATTTCCCACCAAGGACCAAGTCGCCGACTACCTCGAGTCGTACGCGGACCACTTCGGGCTCCCGATCCGCCATAGCTCACGAGTCGACAGCTTGACACAACGAGGGAACGGTTTCGTGGCGACGGTTGACGGCCAGGAGCTCGAGACCACCAACGTGGTCGTGGCCATGGCGAACTTCCAGCAGCAGAAGACCCCTGAGTTCGCCGACCAGTTGGACCCCCAAATCACCCAGCTTCATATGGCCGACTACAGGAACCCCGAACAGCTCCGGGAGGGAGGCGCTCTTGTCGTCGGGTTGGGCAACTCGGGCGCCGAGATCGCATTGGAGCTCGCCGCCAGTCACCGTGTGTGGTTGTCGGGCAAGCCGAGCGCCGTCCAGCCATTCCGGCCGGAACGTCTCTCGGGAAAGATTCTCATGCCGTTTGTCGGGCCCATCATCCTCAACCGGGTCTTGACGACGAAGACGCCCATGGGCAGGCGCTTTCGCTCCAAGATGCTGCACAAGGCGGCGCCTTTACTTCGAGTCAAACCGAAGGACCTTGTGGCCGCGGGTGTGCAGATCGTCGGTCGCACAGTCGGCGCGGCCGACGGCTATCCGGCCATAGAAAATGGAACCATCCTCGATGTCGCCAACGTGGTTTGGTGCACGGGTTTCGAGCGGGGATTCTCATGGATCGACCTACCCTTGCTCGACGACGCGGGGGACATCACCCAGGATCGGGGTGTCGTTGCTGACGTGCCCGGCCTCTACTTCGTAGGACTCAAGTTCCTCTACTCGGCACTGTCCGACACATTGCTTGCTATCGGTCGGGACTCGGGCTACGTCGTCGATCACTTGGTCGAACGGCGGCGTTCGGGCCGACCGTCACAGGCGGTGTCCTCACTCTGACTGGAAGCTGCCCGGTCGGCTTCGCGCGTACCATCAGGCGAGGTGATAGGCCGCATATTTCGCCTGATCTCGATCGCAGATGTAGCCGATGATGAAGCGGCACGGCTGCGCAAGCGCGTCGGCGTCATCGCCGGCTATGTGACGATCGTCGCTCCCCTCACCCTTCCAATTCAAGCCCAGGGACATCCGCTTAGCTGGCCGCTGGCGCTGGGGCTCTCGGCCTTCAGCGCAGTCAACCTGAGTGTGCTCGCGCGGACGCGGCGATTCGACCGATACGTCGTCGCCCTGATTGCAGCTGAAGCGGTCTTCGTGCCACTCGCCACGGCCGTAGGCGGCGGCATCACCGGGTCGAGCCCTGGTCTCGTGTGGGCCTTCCTCGTGCCGGCGTACGCGATCATGGCGCTCGGGCCGAATCGGGCCAGAGCGTGGTTCATCGCGTTCCTCGGAAGCATCGGCCTCATGGTGGCAGTCGATCCGCTGGTCCGCCGGGCGGTGGACCCGCCCTACCCACTCCTGCTATTCGGCCACACCCTGAATGCCGTCATCCCGCTAGCGATCACCTTCCTATTGCTGCGTTACACCGACCTGCGCCGCCGGGAGGCCGAGACTCGGGTCGACGAGCTCTTGATGAATGCGATCCCGCCCACGATCGCCGCTCGGCTGAAGCGGGGCGAGCGGCACATCGCAGAGACGTACCCGGAGACGACGATCCTGTTTGCAGATATCGTCGGCTTCACGCCATGGACGAGACGCACCGATCCGGCGCGCGTGGTGGCGCTGCTCGACGACCTCTTCACCCGGCTTGACGGCCTGGCGGTCGCTCATGGCCTGGAGAAGATCAGAACGATGGGTGATTCCTTCATGGCGGTGGCCGGGGCACCTGATCCCCGGCCTGACCACCCGGCGCGGCGATTGAACTGGCGCGAGCAGTCATTGACGCCATGGCCGGGTGGCGAACCGAGACCGTCGAGACCCTGGAGCTGCGTGTGGGGCTTGCCAGCGGTTCGGTGATCGGGGGCGTCATCGGTCAACGGCGAATGCTCTTCGACGTGTGGGGCGAAACGGTGAACACGGCCTCTCGGATGGAGTCATCGGGCCTCCCCGAGCCGCATCCAAGTGGCCCCCTCCACCATGGAGCTCGTGGGCGACCGGTATCGGTTCACGGCGCGAGAAGTCGATGTCAAAGGGATGGGGCGGATGACGACCTATCTCCTCGTCGACTAGCCGGGCTAGCTCCGCATCCAGCGTCACCTATGACGTCGGGTAGGGCCGCATCGTGAGCGATTCTCAAGGCCGAACAGGATCGGCTTCAGTCAGGCGACCTCGAGGAATCTGCGGATTGCCTCGCGGATGATCTCGCTAGTGGTGGTGTGCTCGGCCTCGGCGCGGGCTTCGATCGCAGCCCGCAACTCGGGGTCGATACGTACCGGCACGACATCGGCCGGACCCGATCCCACCGAGGGTCGATCCCGCCGCCGAGTCCTGAGGGCTTCGACGTCGTAAGGGGTCTCGGCGACCTCGGTGGAGAGGGCGTCGATTTCCTCGTCGGGCAGCGTCCGGCCGCTGCGGGTGCGATGGGTTTTCATTCCGTGTTTGCGAGCCAACGGTGGATCTCCACATCCACATTCGCAATACATAATCGCGACCAATGGAACCGATCCTTGATTGTCCGGTCTCCGGGGGGCGACCGTTTGCCTTAGACAAGCC
>JBOGEW010000069.1:0-10322 GCA_050742075.1 Acidimicrobiia bacterium | reverse complement strand
CCCTACGACCACGCATCCCGTGAGAACGCTCAGGCGGCGGACGAGGTCGGGAGCGGGGTCGATTCCATGTCGCAGGTGCCGCCAAGACGACCTGGGTACCGCGACCAGTGGCCGTCCTTCCGGCATCAGAGGAAGGAGGGCCCTGGCCAGAATCCACCCGGCTCGATCGCTCCCCCGGTATTTGTATTGGTGAACCAGATCCCGGGCCGGGCCTTCGTGATGGAAGGCCGAACGGACGAGGAGCCCGTCATCGAGCAGGCGATCCGAGGCGGGATTGAGGTTGGCCCGGCAGAGTTCGCATAAGTCGGGGCCAAGCTTTCCGCATGTCAAACAGAGCACCGCGCCACGTTGACAGACAGGAGGGACAAGAACGGTTTCGGGTTGACTACCGGGCTTCTTCTCCCGGGTTAGTTCTGACTCAGGTGCCTTCGCGCCAACCAGCCAGGTAGGCGCGCTGCTCGTCAGTGAGCTCTTCCAGGCCTGCGCCGAGGGAGGCGAGCTTCAGCTTGGCCACCTCCCAGTCGAGCTCGGTGGGGAGCGTGTAGATGCCGGGCTCGAGGGTTCCGGCCCTCTCCGCCAGCCACTCGGCGGCCAGTGCCTGGTTGGAGAAGGACATATCCATGACATCAGCCGGATGGCCCTCAGCGGCACCAAGGTTGACGAGCCGGCCCTCGGCCACCACCAGGATGCGGCGCCCGTCGGCCATTTCATACTCCTCCAGATTGCGCCGTACGGGGCGACGGTCCCGGGCCATCTCGCCGAGCACCTCGAGATCGATCTCGACATCGAAATGGCCGGCGTTGGCGACGATGGCGCCGTCTTTCATCAGATCGAAATGCTGGCGGCGAAGGACGTGCTTGTTGCCGGTGACGGTGATCAGCACGTCACTGAGCCGGGCGGCATCGTCAGCAGTCACCACCTGGTGACCGTCCATTGCCGCCGAGAGCGCACGAACCGGATCGACCTCGACCACCGCCACCTTCGCACCCATTCCGGCGGCTCTCGTGGCCACTCCTTGGCCGCAGTTCCCGTAGCCGATAACTCCCACGGTGGAACCGGCCATCAGCATGTTGGTGGCGCGGATGATGCCGTCCATCGCCGACTGCCCGGTCCCATAGCGATTATCGAACAAATGCTTGGTGGCCGAATCGTTGACCGCTACGACCGGAAGCCGCAAGGTCCCCTCTGCCGCCATGGCCTTCAGGCGGATGACACCCGTAGTGGTCTCCTCGGTTGACCCGATCGGTTCGAGATCCGTCCGGCGGGTGTGGAGCAGGGTGGCGAGATCGGCCCCATCGTCCATGGTGATGTCCGGCTTGAGATCGAGCACCGCATCGAGGTGGCTGTAGTAACGGTCGTCGTCCTCTCCGCGGACTGCAAAGACCGGAAAGCCGTCGGCCACGAGTGCGGCCGCCACGTCGTCTTGGGTCGACAGAGGGTTGGAGGCGCACAGCGAGACATCGGCACCCCCCGCCCGAAGCGCGGTCATCAGATTGGCGGTCTCGGCCGTAACGTGAAGGCACGCGGCGACATGACGTCCCGCGAGTGGCTTCTCCTTCTCGAAGCGCGCCTCGATCGATTTCAGGACCGGCATGTGACGGCCCGCCCAATCGATGCGGCGAGCGCCTTCAGGCGCCAGGTCAAGATCGGCAACGTCGTGCTTCATCCACCCTCCTTGGCCAGAAGGCCCTTCAGTGTCTCGATCGTTTCCACCGGCAGCGGGTCGATGCCGGCCGCCCGGGCGATTTCGATTGAGACCAAGTCTCCCATAGCGCAGAGACTCATCACCCGCTCGAGAGGGCTCACGCCCTGAGACCACACTTCGCCCACCCACGGCACCGATTGCGACGTCAGCCGGGCGGTGTGCTCGAATCGAGCCGTCAGCCGGACCGACTCGGACTCATCCCGCAGAGTCACGATCCCGATGTGCTCCTGTGTGACCAGCGAAAGCGACGTCCAGGACACGATCTCGTTGTGATCGATCTCGGGAAGTAGACCCACCCAGGCCGGCCATTTGGCGTTCTCATTGATTTGGGTCTTCCAACGGAGAGCAGCCGGGGCGGTCAGTCCGCTGGCTCCGTAGATGATGACCGCCCGCCCCTTCAGTCCCGCCGCCAGGTCCGCAGCCAGGGCCCAACCTATTCCTCCCGGACCAGCCAGCGAATCGACCAGGTCGGCGGTGCTAAGTAGATCCGATGGAGCCATAGCAAGGGCCCCGGCCGATTCGAGCAAACGAAGGACGGACCCCAGCATGTAGCCAACGGCGGCCCGGGGTTGAAGACCCCCGGGAACGAGGACCAACGGCCAACCACTGATCGAGGCCATCTCGGCTAGGCGCCCACCGCTCGTGATGGCGCAAATGGCGATTCCGCTGTTTTCGGCCTCCTCGACCGCGCTCAGCGTTTCTTCGGTGTTGCCCGAATAGGAGATCGCGATTAGCGCGGGCGGGCTGGCTCTCACCCAGGCCGGGAGCCCGTAGCCCTTATGAACCTGCACCAGGCCGCTTGCCAGCGCGGCGGCGATGTCCCCCGAAATTCCCGAACCGCCCATCCCGACGACAAGGTAGAGGGGACTCGGTGCGATATCGGAGATGGGGACTTCGGCCGCCCAACGCAACTGATCGCCCAGACCGGCGACCAGCTTCTCCATGTCCTCAACTGCCATCCGGCAGCTCCGCCTCCTCCACCAGCATCACCGGAATCCCGTCGGTCACGGGATACCGCCGCCCACACACCTGACATACCAGCCGCGACGCTGCTTCGTCCTGATCGAGGTCCCCTTGCTCCACGGGGCACACCAGGATCTCTGCCAGCAAGGGGTCAATGAGCGGCATTGCTACCTCCGATCACTTCTTGCACCCGTCCGCTCAGTTCCGAAACAGTCTCGTCATCGGGGCCTTCTACGTTGAGACGCAGCAGCGGCTCGGTGTTGGATGGGCGGATGTTGAACCATCGATCAGGCCATGACACGGTGAGGCCATCCAGGTGATCGATACTGGCCTCGGGGAAGGCCTCGGCGACCCTTTCCACGGTCCCCGCCTGATCATCCACGTGAATGTTGATCTCTCCGGACGCCGCGTAAGGCTCAACCTCTCTTCGCAACTGCGAGAGCTTGCGACCTGATTCCGAGAGCACCTGCAAGAGAACCAGCATCGCCAGCATGCCGGAGTCGGCCCGGAAATTGGCAGCAAAGTAGTAATGACCAGAGTGCTCGCCCCCGAAGACGGCACCGGTCTCAGCCATCACCTGCTTGATGAACGAGTGGCCGACCCTGGTGCGAATCGGTTTTCCACCGAGTTTGGTCACCAACTCGGGAACTGCGCGAGAGGTGATGAGATTGTGCACGATGGTTGCTCCCGGTTGACGAGCAAGAAACCAACGTGCGATCAGCGCCGTCGTGGTGCTGCCCGAGAGAGGCTCCCCAAGATCGTCGACAAAGAATGCCCGGTCGGCGTCGCCATCGAAGGCGACACCGAGATCAGCCTGTTCGGAGCCGACCAGTGCCACGAGGTCCACGAGATTCTCTGGCTGCAAAGGATCGGCCGGATGATTCGGAAAGGTTCCGTCCAGCTCGAGATAGAGCCCGATCAGCTCCGGCGGGATCCGGGCGAAAACCTGGTGGATCACCGCCCCCGCCATCCCGTTCCCACCGTCAACCGCCACACGTAAGGGCTTCATTGCCCCTTCATCGACGATCGCCAGCAAATGGTCGACGTATCCGGGGAGGGCGTCGAAATCCCGCACTTCGCCGATGCGACCGCTGGCCGGCAGAGGTTTAGTGACCATCTTCTCGATCTCGGCAAGGCCGGTGTCCTCTCCAACCGGAGCCGCTCCAGCCCGACAGAGCTTGATGCCGTTGTAGTTCGAGGGGTTATGGGAGGCGGTGATCATCACTCCCGGAAGGCCGCGACTACCGGATACGTAATAGACCACATCCGTCGGAACTTCCCCGAGGGCGAGGACCGAGGCACCAGCGTTGGTGATTCCCTCGTTCATCGCCCGCGACATGTCAGGTGACGAAGCTCGGCAGTCCCAGCCGACCGCTACCTCTCGAGCCGAGAACAGCTGCACGAATGCGGCCCCGATCCGACGAGCCAGGTCAGGCGTTAGCTCACCGGTGTCCGTGCGCCCACGAATGTCGTATGCCTTGAAGACCCCGGCCACCAAAGCACATTATCTAGACGGGAAGAGGCTCGGACTTAGTATCAAAGAAAGATGACCCCACCCGGCCAGCCCGACCTTTCTGTCGTCCTGCCGGCCTACAACCTCGGGCCCGTCATCGCCGACAACCTGCGAAGAGTCGCCCAAGCTCTCGGTTCTATTGGCACCGTCGAGATCGTGGTCGTAGACGACGGAAGCGTCGATCGCACCTATCAGGAGGCAACGAGCTCGGCCGCGGATTTGGCCATGACCCGGGTGATCCGCCACGAGGTAAATCGAGGTAAAGGCGAGGCCCTCTTTACCGGCGCCAGGGCTACCAGCGCTGAGCTGGTCTTGTTTCTCGACGCTGATCTGGATCTGCCACCAGAGCAGGTGCCACCCCTTCTGGCCCAGATGAGTGGCGTCGACCTCTTGGTGGGAGCCAAGCGAAGATCGATGGCTGGCGGCCACTACCCGCTGGCTCGCCGGGTCCTCAGTCGGGTCTTTGCCTTGTTGACGGTGGGACTATTCCGCCTCCCGGTTTCGGAGTCACAGACCGGGCTCAAGATCTTGCGACGGGAGGTGATCGAAAAGGTCCTCCCCCAGATGCGCATACGCGGTTACGCCTACGACCTGGAGATGCTTCTTCGCTCGTACCGCTACGGGCTGAAGTTGAAAGAGGTGGCAGTGGAACTGGGCGAAAGTGCGTCGACAGCACCGCTGCGGATGGGGATGCTTTGGCAGATGGGCCGGGACACTTTCCGGCTCTGGTGGTGGACCCTTAGCGGCCGAATTCCCCGCGGGTTTTGAGCCGGCTCGGGTCGCCCCCGATCCCATTCATGCGATGGCGGACGATAAGGAGCACCGCCGCCACCACGCCCGCCAATGAGAGCAGCCAACCCAGGTTCTCGACCAGCGTGTTCCCGAATGAAAGCGTTACCTCGTTCTCGGTCGGGATCACGATCATGAACGAAGGCCCGGCGTGGTAGGGCCCGTCGGCACCTTCGGCTTGCCAGTTCGGGAAGTAAGAGACCTTCACCAGGTGAGGCACCCCGATGGCGTTGGTCCGAAACGAGACCCGATCCTCTTCCAACAAAACGTTGGTGACCCTGGCCTCCTGCTCGGAGAGGCGCGGGCTGTTCGCGAGCTGCTCTACTGAGGTCACACGCGGCCAGCCCTCAGGACCGTCGGTGGCAATCCAGCGATCGAGGAGTTCGATCCTTCCGTACCAATCGAGGGAGAATGCCTCGAACGTGCCGCGGTCGGAGCCACTGCCGATGCCGAAGACGCCGAGGAGCCGCGCCAGCAGGCTGTTCGACGGGCCTTCATACACCGCCGGCAGGTAGTCGGCCGCGACCACCAGGTCTGAGTTCGACACTTCATAGAAGGTGAAGGGAGGCGTGCTGGCGACTTCGTTCAATTCGGCCCGGGCATCTGCCGTCGCCTTCGCCTCGGGGGTGTAGCTCACGTAGTAGTCGATCCCGAAAAGCTGCATGTGCGGAACGCCGCGGGTGAAATCGAAGCGGTGATAGTCGAGTCCGGGAATGGGACTCGATGGTTCCTTGCTGGTCTCTGCCTGGTTGAGGAAGTGGAATGGGGTCGACAGCGACGACTCGAAGAACAGGCCCTCCATCGACCCGAAGTCCTCCTGGGTCCAGTAGGGGATGAGCATCAAGGCCATCGGTGAGCCGTAGTCGTTCATGGTCTTGGCGTACTCCCACTGAATCCGTCCCGGCGGAAGGGTCGATGCCGTTTCCATCAGCGCCTCGTACTCGGGCCATTTCGCCTTTGCCTCGTATCCGGCGAAGTTCCAGCGAGCCCAACCGTTCATGATCGTGATCCCCGCCAGTGCGCCGAGAACGAGAACCCCGGCCCCAGTCAGCGCCATGAACGATCGGCTATCGACCGGCTTCAGCCACAACATGGAGAGCAAAAGCGCACCTGCCACGAGTATCCCGATGGTCCACGGCAGGTAACGAGGCAGGTTCTCTTCGCGCTGAACCAGGATCACGGCCACGATTCCCGCCGCCCCGAACAACGCCCTTGGGACCAGGCCCGAGATTCGGTCCGGGAGCCGTTTGGCCAGCCACATGCAGAGCGCGCCGACCCCAATCGCGGCAAAGAAGGTGGCTCCGAAATACCAAAACGGGAGCAAGCGACCGTTCCACAGCTTCCAACGGGCATTGAAGATTCCCGGAAACAACTCGGGGAGGGCGAAGGGCAGCGGGTAGTAGATCAACGGAAAGACGGCGAGCACCAAGATTGGGAGAGCCCGCTGGGTGCGCCGAAGGATCCACACTGCGCCCCCGATGGCGGCGGGGAGCAAGAGCCACATCTCGACTGGGAAGAGGTCGTCCCAGGTTCGGAGCGGGGTCCATGCCATGTCCGAGCTGAATCCGAGCCGGGCCAAAAGCGGTATAAACCAGAAGGCTGATATCGCAAAGCCTCCTGCCCAAATTGGTAATGCGCGTCGCCAGGCTCCCTTCCAAAACAGGACGGCCAGGCTGGCGACCATGAAGGCGATGGTGGTGATGATGTGGCAGAGAATCGATGCGGCTAGGACCAACATCGCCATGCCCATGTATCGCGGCGAGTCGCGAACGGCCCTGATCAAAAGCCCCAAGTAGACGAGCGACAGCGCGAAGGACCAGGAGAACGAGAACTCCCCCGCCATCGTTGAAAGCACGTTGGCGCCGTAGATGGTGAAGCTCTCCATGAAGATGAAGACCGCTCCTCCCGCCGCGGCGATCGTCGCGACCGCGCGCCCGCAACGGATGCTGCGGGCGAGGAAATAAGTGGCCGGCGGAGTGGCGAGCAGGCCGGCCACCGTCACCAGTTTGAAGGCGACCCCGTAAGGGAGGATGAGGTCGAGAAGCACCACGACCAGGGATGGCAGAGGAAAATAGAAATAGAAGACCGGGTAACCGGCGAACCAGTCCATCGACCAACCGAGGATCCGTCCCTGTGGGAGCAGTACATCCCGCAGGAACGCGGGAACCGCGACATGGGCGGCCATGTCCCCTCCGGTCGGAGTGGTGGATGAGAGGAGGAGGCGCGGGTTGAGGACGGCGAGGATCGCCAGCGAGATCCCGACTCCGACGATCAGTGGAAGCCAGCGTCGTAAGCCGGATCCGCTCGGACCAGCCTCCCTAGGTGGTCGCCGCTGTCCCTTCAGTCGTTCGAGAGTTCCGAGCTGCAATGCTCAGGCCCGAGCCTTGCGGACCAGCTCGAGGATCTCCTTCAAGTTGAGTTGGTCACCGAAACGGTCCCACCACTTCTCCTCGCAACGGTGGCAGGAGAAGAATTGAACCTCGGTGTCATCAGGCAACCGATGCTTGATCTCGATGACATCGGCTGCGCCGCACTGGGGGCAGTCCATGGGCGGGGAATTGTACCCGCGGCCTCCCTCTAAGCCCGTATCTCCCCCCAGTGAGCGAAGCGATCGTTGGGGGGAGATACGCCGGCGCAGCCGGGAGGGGGGTTACTCCTCGTCGAGGAGGCGACCGACGTAGCGAGTACGACGGCGACCCTCTTCCCACCAGACCGCATACCAGTACGGCCCATGGGGGCAGGCACCGCAGTTGGCTTTGCCACATCGGACCATCTGCGATCGCAAACGCACCTTCGGCCGGTGGGCAGAACTGAAGACCCCGTCACGCTCGAGTTGGGCCTGGGTGAGGATCAGCAGACGACGGAGGTCGTGGGAATCGAGGTCGCGAACCGCGTCCAGCAGATCGCGGCCGAGGGCCACGGCCTACGCCACTTCGAGCGGGGCGAAAAGGCGGGCGACGTTGCGGCGATCGGTGAGCTTCCAACCCCGCGGCGCGCTCAGGCGCGAGGCATGGTCGAAGCAAAGCGCATATGAGGGAACGTCACACACCGCCAACTCCTCGATCCACATGTGCTGGTCGGGGTAGGAATACAACATCATTGCGGCGGCGGGCGTCGAGCAACGAAGGCAGCTGGGGAACATGCCCGGCACGGTAGGGATTGGGCCAAGGTGGTTCAAGGACCGATCCCCCGCGTCCCTCATCTCTGATTCTGTGGGCTGGTAGATAGGTACAGGCACTTACGAACTCTGGGTTCGCAATTGGCTTCGGGAGGGAACGCCTTCAATCCGGATGCCGGCACCTTGGTGGTCGAGCACAAAGACGGTTGGCACCGACCGCACTCCCAGAGCCCCAAAGCCGTTGGGATCGTCCTCGAATCGGATCTCCTTGAAACCATCGCCATAAACTGATTGCAGGACTTGACGAGCATCGGTGCAGGTGGCGCAAGTCTCCGACGAGAAGAAGTGCACTCCCGGTCCCAGATCGGGACGCGTAACGCGAACTGGCACAGCTCGTTTGGCTCGGTCGAATCGCCAGATGGAGAAAATTACAGCCGCGGCCACCAACCCGAGGATGATGATTCGCCACAAGAGATCGCTCATTCGAGCCCATTCCAGCCTAGGCGTAAGGCACTCCTAGCCTCGGAGCTTGGTCCCCGTGGCGAGAGATTCATGAGCAAGCCGATCGAGGAGTATGCAGTGATCGGCGACACCGAGACGGCCGCGCTGGTGGCATCCGACGGATCGATCGATTGGCTTTGCTTTCCTCGCTTTGACTCCGGTGCCTGCTTTGCGGCCCTGCTCGGAAACGAAGAAAACGGTCGATGGCGTCTCGCCCCCCCGGCCCGAGTCCGCCAGGTACGGCGTCGGTACCGACCACAAACGCTCGTTCTCGAGACCGAGATGGAGACCGATGGCGGCGTCGTCCGCCTGATCGACCTGATGCCGATCAGAGCCGGGGCCAGCAATGCCGACGTCGTCCGGGTCGTCGAGGGAATCCAAGGGCAGGTGGAGATGCGGATGGACCTCGCCATCCGCTTCGACTACGGGCACCTGACGCCCTGGGTCACCCGTTCCTCGGGATCCCTTGTCGCGGTGGGCGGACCGGATGCCCTGATTCTGACGACCCCGGTAGAAGTCAGCGGCGAGGGGATGACGTCGGTTTCCAGGTTCTCGGTCAACGCTGGCGATCGAGTCCCTTTCGTGCTCACCTGGTTTCCCTCCCACAAGACACCGCCCGCTCCCATCGACCCCGAAGACGCGCTGGCTCAAACCGAGAATTGGTGGAAGGACTGGGCAGCGACAAATGAATATCGGGGTGAGTGGGGTGAGGTTGTCGAGCGCTCGCTGATCACGCTCAAGGCTCTCACCTATGGCCCGACCGGCGGCATCGTTGCCGCTCCCACTACGTCGTTGCCGGAGGAATTGGGCGGAGGCCGGAATTGGGACTATCGCTTCGTCTGGCTGCGTGACGCCACATTTACCCTCCAGGCACTGATGATGGCGGGCCATCAGAAGGAGGCGGTCGCCTGGCGGGACTGGCTTCTCCGGGCGGTGGCGGGCGATCCCGAGGACCTCCAGATCATGTACGGCGTAGCCGGCGAGCGCCGCCTGCCGGAACTCGAATTGAACTGGCTCGGCGGCTACGAGAGTTCACGACCGGTCCGTACCGGCAACGCTGCCCATCAGCAGCTGCAAATCGACGTGTACGGCGAAGTGATGGACGCCATCTACGCCGCCCGGCGGATGGGCATGACCCACGACGAAACAGTTTGGGATCTGGAGAAGCTGTTGCTCGACAACCTGGAAGGCAAATGGCGAGAGACCGACAGCGGGTTGTGGGAGGTGAGGGGCGATCCTCGTCATTTCACCCATTCCAAGCTCATGGCCTGGGTGGCTTTCGACCGGGCGGTGAAGTCGATCGACCGTTGGTCGCTCGAAGGTCCGCTCGAGCGCTGGGAAAAGCTCCGGGCGGAGATACGGGCAGAAATCGAAGAGCGGGCCTACGACAGTGAACGTAACACCTTCACTCAGTCGTATGGCTCCCCGGCTCTCGACGCTGCCCTCCTCTTGATCCCCCAGGTCGGTTTTCTCCCGCCGACCGACTCACGTGTCCTCGGAACCATTGATGCCGTGGAGCGCGAACTCGCGATTGACGACCACTTGATTCGTCGTTATCGCCTAGATCAGACCACCGACGGAGTTCCCGGCGATGAGGGGGCGTTCCTCTTGTGTTCTTTCTGGATGGTCGACGCGCTTGCGATGTCGGGACGAGTCAACGAAGCGAGGACTCGCTTCGAGCGCCTCTTGAGCTTGCGCAACGACGTCGGGCTCCTGGCCGAGGAGTACGACCC
>JBOGEW010000068.1:0-4183 GCA_050742075.1 Acidimicrobiia bacterium | reverse complement strand
GAGTACCGCCGCAGGCGGGGAGGGGGTTCTGTTTCTCCCCCGCGGGGGGGAGTACCGCCGCAGGCGGGGGGGACTTAGGGCTTGAGGAGCCGCTCGAAGCGCCGTCGGGTGACTGCCATCCCCACGGCTCCCATCACCACCAGGAATGCCAGGTGTCCGAAAACGGAGGGATCGAAGATGCCGAGCGTGGAAGCCCGCATCAACTCCACGCCGTGATAGAGCGGTGAGATCCAAACCAGTCGTTGAATCGCCTCGGGGTAGGCGGTGATCGGAAAGAACGTCCCCGAGAAGAGGAAGAGCGGCTGGATCACCAATTGCACCAGATCGAAGTCCTGCCATCCCTTCATAAAAGTAGTGGCAGCCATTCCGACTCCGGCAAAGGCGAAACCGATCAGCAATGCGATCGGCACCGCCAGCACAGCCCACCAGGACTCGATCAAACCGAAGATCGCCATCACGATGACAAACGCGGTGGCGTAGAGACCGCCTCGAATCTGGGACCACGCGATCTCGCCCAAGGCGACGTCCATCGCCCCCAACGGGGTCGCCAGCATCCCGTCGTAAATCTTTCCCCACTTGAGTCGGAAGAAGACGTTGAGAGTCGACTCGTAGACGGCGCCGTTCATAGCCGACGACGCCAGCATCGCCGGGGCCACGAAGGCGGCATAGCTGACGGCGCGCCCATCGGCGAGGTTGATCTGGTCGATCAGGGTCCCGACTCCGAACCCGATCGAGAAGAGATAGAAGACGGGCTCGAAGAAACCCGAGAACAGGATGATCCAGATTCGCTTGTAGAGGATGAAGTTGCGCTCCAACAAGCGGATCGCGAGCGATCCCTGGCGGGGCATGGGCGGAATCGGGCGGGTGGTGACAGCAGTGCTCATGTGTGCAGTCGCTTGGTGAAGTTTCGAGCTGCGAGCACGAGGCCCACCACCGCCAGGGTGACCAGCACCAGGGTGTGAACCCACCACGGGAAGTGCGGGGACTCGGGCACCGCGGCCGCGCCGCGCGCCAGCTCAACCCCATGCCAGAGTGGCGACAGGAACACGATCGGCTGGAGTAAGGAGGGGAGCTGATCGACGGGGAAGAAGGTTCCCGAGAAAAGGAACATCGGCATCAAGCCGAACCGGAAGAAGGACGACAGCGCCCGGTCGTCGTCGAGGGTGGCGCACCAGGCCGCGATGGGGGTGGCGAAGGCGACCCCTGTCAAGACTGCCGGGCCCACAGCTGCCAACGCCGGCGCCAACTCCATGGCATCGAGCAGCACCATGATCCCGGCGTAGACGACGAGGTTGAAGATGAGCCGGATGCCGAGAAATCCGATCAGGCCGTGGACCAGGTCGGGGGGTCGGATCGGGGTAGCAAGCGCGGCGTGGTAGTTCTTGGTCCACTTGATCCCGGCCACCACCGGATAGGTGGCTTCTCCCGCGGCGGTCATCATCGCCGTCGCCGCCAGCAAGGCCGGGGCGATGAAACCCAGATAGGCGCCGCGCCCGGTCCCTGCTCCCTGGTCGACCAATCGCCCCAGACCCCCTCCCATCGCCAGCAAGGTGAAGAAGGGGACCGCGAAACTCGAGATCACCGATCCCCGCCACGTCCGGCGGTAAAAGCGGGCATTGGCCTCGACGACGCGAAGAGCAGGAGACGCCATCCTCACTCCACCAGGGTTCGTCCGGTGAGGTGGAGGAACACATCCTCGAGCGATGAACGGCGAGCGAGGGTCATCTCCGGCATCAACCCGCGGTTGTGCACCTCCTCCATCGCCTTCTCGGCCTCATCGGCGTAAACCAGGATGCGATCCGGGAGTACTTCGATCCGCGATCCGATTCCTTCGATTCGCGGCGCCACCACTTCTTGCTCGCCGGCGGGGAAACGCAACTCGACCACCTCCCGAGTCGAGTGCTCCTGGATCAGACTCCGGGGTGAGCCCTCGCCGACGATCTTGCCCTTGTCCATGATTACGAGGCGGTCGCAGAGTTGTTCGGCTTCGTCCATGTAGTGAGTGGTGATGACCAGCGTGGCACCGTCCCGCTTCAGTCGATAGAGGCGATCCCACAACAGGTGACGAGCCTGGGGGTCGAGTCCGGTGGTGGGCTCATCGAGGATCAGGATCTCGGGCCGGTTGATGAGGCCGCGGGCGATCGTTAGTCGCCGCTTCATCCCCCCCGAGAGTGGGTCGACCTTGCTCTTCTTGCGGTCGGATAGCTGAGCGAAGGCGAGAAGTTCATCGATCCGTTGGCGGATCTCGGCGCGGGGGAGATCGAAGTAGCGGCCGTAGATGAAGAGGTTCTCTTCGACCGTCAACTCCGTGTCGAGGTTGTCCTCCTGAGGGACGACGCCGAGCCGGGCGCGGATCGCCGCCCCCGCTGTCGCCGGGTCGAGACCAAAAACCCGCAAGGTTCCCGAGGTGACCGGCGAGGTGGCGGCGATCATTTTGATGGTCGAGGTCTTGCCGGGGCCGTTGGGCCCGAGGAAGCCGAATGCCTCCCCGGGAGCGATCTGAAAATCGACGCCATCGACGGCCTGGAAATCACCGAACTTCTTCGAGAGTTCGGTGGCGACGACGAGCGGATCTGCCACCGGCCAAAGTTAGCGGCGGGAAGTGACGCGACTTTCTGGGTTGGATGCGCTCAGGGTTAGCGTCACTACCCATGAGCGATCCCCCACCTACCCGGCGTGCCCGTATGGGCTGGTGGGGGCGAATCCTCTTGCTGGTTGCTCTTCTGGTGATCGGTCTTCTCGGCATCGCCTTGTACACCGAGTTCCGGATGGCCGACTCCGGCAACCTCTCTGCCCTCGAAGAGGGGGAAGGGGTTTATCTGATCGTCGGAAGCGACAGCCGGGCCAACCTCCCACCCGACCTCGGCAGCTTTGGCGATTTTCCCGGTGAGCGGGCGGACGTGATCATGCTCGCCCAGGTCGCCGGCGATCGCCGCCAGCTTCTTTCGATTCCCCGCGATCTCAAAGTCGAAGTCCCGGGGGAGGGAACGGAGAAGATCAACGCCGCCTATTCGTTCGGCGGGCCCAACCTGATCACCGAGACGGTCGCCTTGACCACGGGGATCAGGGCGAATCACTATCTGGAGATCGACTTCGCCGGGTTCGCCGCCATCGTCGATGCCCTGGGGGGGATCGAGCTCGAGTTTCCTTTCCCCGCCCGCGACCTCAACTCGGGGTTGCTGGTTGAGGTGGCGGGCACCCATACCGTCAACGGTGCCGCCGCCCTGGCCTATGCCCGCTCCCGCCAGTACGAGGAGTTGCGTGACGGTGAATGGGTGGGCGAGTCGGTGGCCGGCGACATCGCTCGAACCGGTCGCCAGCGCCAGGTTCTTCTCCAGATCATGCGCAAGGCTTCCTCGCCAACGGGTCTGGTGCGGAGCCCGCTCGTGATGCTGGCCGCGGCCTCTCATCTCAAATCGGATGCCGGGACGAGCGTGTTCGACCTGACGAGGCTCGGCTGGGGGATGGCCACCTCCTCGGAGACCGACTCGGCCACCTTGCCGGTCCAAATCTCGAACGAGGGCGGAGTGTCGTACGTCGTCGCGATCGCCCCGTCGGACGAAGTCCTGGCCGCCTTCCTCAACCGCCAGCCCCTCCCATCATGACTTTCTGCCAACCCTGGGTTGCAACCCCGCGAAACCGACGACTGCGGCCCACAGAACGGGCGCGATGATCGAGGCGGTGGTCTTCGACGTCGGCGAGACCCTGATCGACGAGACCCGGGTCTGGGCTCGCTGGGCCTCCCGGCTCGGAGTGTCTCCCTTGACGATGCTGGGGCTGGTCGGAGCAATGGCGGCCTTGGACCGTTCGCATGTTGATGCACTCAAACTGGTGAAGGCCGACTTCGATCTCGCCGGGGAGATCCGCCGCTGGGCCGCCGACGAGCCCGACTCGCTGCGCGAGAACTTCGACCAGGAAGATCTATATCCCGACGTGCGGCCGGCCCTCGATGCCCTGGAGGCGTTGGCACTGTCGACCTGGATCGCGGGCAACCAGCCACTGGCCGCCCGCAACGCCCTGATGGCGATGGACCTGCCGGTGCGATCGATAATCAATTCCTCCGATCTCGGGGCTGAAAAGCCTGACGCCCGCTTTTTCGCTTCGGTCGCCTCGGCGGTTGCCGTCGAACCGAGCCATATTCTCTATATCGGCGATCGCCTCGACAACGATGTGCTTCCCGCCC
>JBOGEW010000067.1:0-2300 GCA_050742075.1 Acidimicrobiia bacterium | reverse complement strand
GGTGCTGGGCGGCACCTTTCGGCGGATTCAGTTCACACCCGACCTCGTCCCCTCCGATCTGGTTGGCACCAGGATCTACAAGCCGGGGGCGGAGAGATTTGACACCGAGCTCGGTCCGGTCTTCTGCAACTTCCTCCTCGCCGACGAGATCAACCGGGCTCCGGCCAAGGTGCAGTCGGCGCTCCTCGAGGTGATGCAGGAGCGCCAGGTGACGATCGGCGAGGAGACCCACCCGGTGCCGTCGCCGTTCCTGGTGATGGCGACCCAGAACCCGATCGAATCTGACGGTACCTATCCACTTCCTGAAGCCCAGGTCGACCGTTTCATGCTCAAGGTGATAGTCGGTTACCCCCAGGTCGGTGATGAGGTGACTGTCGTCGAGCGATCGATGAAACCAGAGGCGGTTATTCGCCAGATCCTCACGCCCTCGGAACTGTCGGAGCTTCAGCAACTGACTACCGAGGTCTACGTCGATCCGGCGATTGCTCGCTACACGGTCGACCTCGCGACTGGTACCCGCAACCTGTCAGCGATCGGGCTGGATCGGCTCGCTCCCTACGTCGCATTTGGCGCCAGCCCCCGGGGGCCGATCAATCTGGTTCATGCGGCTCGTGCCCTCGCCCTGTTGCGAGGGCGGAGCTACGCCCTACCACAAGACGTGAAGGACCTTGCCAGGGACGTACTGCGTCATCGCCTTGTCCTCACCTATCAGGCGATGGCCGAGGAGATAACTCCCGACTCCATCATCGACTCCGTCATTGCGGCGGTGCCTGCGCCCGATATCGAACTGGCCCGAGACACCGCGTGACCCTCGTCGCCCTCGGCCGCCACCGGACTCGCGATCGTCCAGGTCCCGGTCCGGTACCGGAGGCGGTCTTGCGAGCGCTCGAGATAAAAGTAGCTCGCAAGATCGAAGGTCTCCTTCCTGGCGAGCAGCGATCGAACTCGCAAGGCATCGGCACAGAGTTGACGACGGTCCGCCTCTATCAGCCCGGCGACGACGTCCGCCGGATCGAGTGGAAAGTTACGGCCCGGACCAATCAACCTCATGTCAGGGTCGACATTGCCGAGAAGAGCTTGACGACCTGGCTCGTGCTCGACACCTCCCCATCGATGGGGTTTGGGACTGGCGAGCGCAGGAAGTGGGACGTCGCCGAAGGGGTTGCGCTGGCAATGGGTCATCTCGGCTCCCGGCGCGGAGGACGCCTTGGGGTCATCACTTACGGCGCCGCCGACCCGGTGACGATTCCTGCTCGATCGGGTCGGTCGGGCTTGCGAAGTGTCCTGGCGGCGACCCAAGTCGAGCCCAGGACCGAACCGGCAGGTCCTACTGCGCTCGGTTCAGCCCTTGTTCGTCTGGCCCCGATCGCCCGCCAACGTGGGCTGGTGGTCGTTGTGGGCGACTTCCGCGGACGTCGCGACTGGCAGCAACCTCTGGCTGCCCTCGCCTTCAAGCACCAAGTGGTGGCTATCGAGATTTCCGACCCGCGGGAAGTCGAGCTTCCCAACGTCGGTGAGATCGTGCTGGTCGACCCCGAAACCGGGCGGCAGCTGCGGGTAGACACCGCTTCCGAACTGCTGAGACGACGCTTCATTTACGCGGCCGAGGATGAGCGTCGATCGGTGGCCACGGCATTGCATTCGATCGGGGTCCGTCATCTGGTCCTCTCGACCACCGGGGATTGGTTGCGAGCCCTGGTGGTGTTCCTGCGCCATGAACGGAGGGGTTGGTGAATTTCCACTGGCCGGCCGCATTCTTCGGTCTGGCGCTGCTTCCCGTTTTATTGGTTGGCTACCTCTTCCTTCAGCGCCGCCGTCACCGTTATGCCGTTCGCTTCACCAACCTCGATCTCCTGGCGAATCTGGTCGAGCAATCCCCTGGATGGAGACGCCATATTCCTCCCGCTCTCACCCTCTTGGCGCTGGCGGCCACGATCGTTGCTCTGGCCCGTCCCGAGGCGACCGTTACCACCGCTCGCAATCAAGCCACGGTCGTTCTGGCCACCGACACTTCGGGCTCCATGGGGGCTTTCGACGTGCATCCTTCGCGGTTGTTTGCCGCCCAGAAGTCGGCCCTGCTTTTGATCGATCAGTTGCCAGAAGAGATTCAGGTGGCACTCGTGCAATTCTCGACCGAAGCGCGGGTGCTGACGCCGGCAACCACTGATCGGGTTTTGTTACGGGACGCGATCGGATCACTGCGAGCCGAGGGTCGGACTGCTCTTGGCGACGCCATTGCCTTCTCGGTCGAGACCGGGCTGAGCGGAGCACCAACGGATGAAGAAATACCAGCCGAAGGG
>JBOGEW010000066.1:0-4009 GCA_050742075.1 Acidimicrobiia bacterium | reverse complement strand
ACATCCCGGGCCAGATAGGGCCGCAGCTCGGTGGGCGTGGGGCGGAACTCCCAGCCGACCGCGGCTACCAGGACGAGGATTGCGAGGGCCCGACGCACATATGGCGGTTTCGCCAGCCAGAACACCGACTCAAGGTATCGGCGGCAACGGTGCTTGAGAAGCCCTCAGTCGGACTTGCCGGAGTCCGAGGACACCGCCGATTTGTCGGCGCCCTCGCTCGAAGCGCTCTCGGATTTCGACGAGCCGTTGCTCGCCGGGGACGAGCCACCGTTTTCGGATGAGGCCTTGGCCTTCGCCCGAGAGTCGGTCACATAGAAGCCGGAGCCCTTGAAAACCACCCCGCGGGGGTGAAAGACCTTTTCCACTTTCCCCCCGCAAAGGACGTGGCGGCGCAGCGGCTTATCGGTGAAGGACTGGATGATTTCGAAGTTTTCGCCGCACTTGTCGCAGCGGTATTCATAAGTAGGCATGGCTCAAAGAACTCGGGGGAGGTGGACAAGAAATGATAACGCCGCCGTGTCGAGCGCAATTCCCGGCCCAGATCAGATTCAGCCCCCGGCGTAGACTCGGCCACCGTGGAATTCCTAGTTGGCGCAGTGATCCTGGTCGTCTCCTACTTGATCGGAAGCGTCGACTTTGCGGTGCTGGTCGGGCGGATGCACGGCGTCGACATCCACCAAGTGGGGAGTGGCAATCCCGGCACCTCGAACGTGATGCGCACCTTGGGCCGGGGACCGGCAGCCATGGTCTTCATCGGAGACACCCTCAAGGGTGTCATCGCTGCCGCAGTGGGGGCTTTCCTCTCCGGCGACGGAGCTACTTCGGCCTGGACCTTTGCCGCCGGCCTGATGGCCGTTCTCGGGCACTGTTACCCGGTGTTCCATCGCTTTCGAGGCGGAAAAGGCGTTGCCACTGGCGGAGGGGTGGTGGTGTTCGCTGCCCCCGTCGGCGGGCTCATCCTCACCCTCCTATGGGTATCCGCGGCCAAATTGGGGAAGGTTGCCTCCATCGCATCCTTGATCGTCGTGGCCGCTTCGATTCCCATTCTCATCTGGCAGGGAGTCACCGGATGGGCACTGGTTTGGTTTGGGCTGATGTTGGGCCTGGTTATCTATCGCCACCGTGGGAACATATCGAGAATCATGAACCGGCGCGAACCCTCGGTGGTGAGATGACCGCTTCAGTCGCCGTCATCCCCGCCGCCGGGCGGGGGACTCGGATGCGGCCGGCCACCCGGATCGTGCCCAAGGCCCTGGTTACCGTGGTGGACCGTCCCGCGGTGCAATACGTCGTGGAGGAGGCGGTTCGGGGCGGTGCCGACGAGGTCATCATGGTGGTCGACCTCGATGCCGGCCATCTCGTACAACAGCATTTCTTGATGGAGGGCCGTCTCCCCGGCCTCGAGGACATCAAGATTCGGGTCGTGGTCCAGGAGGAGCCGCTCGGTCTCGGCCACGCGGTTTGGGAAGCAGCCGAAGCGGTGCGGGATCGCTCCTTCTTCTGCCTGCTCGCCGACAACATCGTCCGCCCCGGAGCTGACGTTCTCCCCGCCCTTGCTTCGGCCAGCCAGGGCAGCTCGGCGGTCTGTCTGCGCCGGCTCACCGATGAGTTCCTCTCCAAGTACGGAGTGGTGGTCCCGGGATCGGACGTCGTCGATCGCACGCTCGACGTGATCGGGGCGGTGGAGAAGCCCGGTCCCGAGCACGCTCCATCTGACCTTGGCCTCATCGGTCGTTATCTCTTCACGCCGGAGATCTTCGAGGTACTGGCCAAGCTCCCTCCCGGTCACGGCGGCGAGATCCAGCTCACCGACGCCATCGATCGACTGGCCTCGTCCGGCAAGTGCCGCGGATACGTCGCGGAGGAGGACTTGCTCGATGTCGGGACCCCGCGGGGTTTGGTCGAGGCCACCTGGGTGCTCGGGCGGAGCCAGTTTCCCGACCTCGAATAGATGCTGCCGCTGCCAGAAGCGCAACGACAGGTGCTCGGGAATCTCCCGACGATGCCGGTTGAGACGATCGACCTCGGTCAGGCGCTCGGCCTGGTCCTGGCCCGACCGGCGATCGCCACTCATCCGGTGCCGCCCTTCACCAATTCGGCCATGGACGGCTACGCCGTGCGGGCCGAGGACGTGGCGATAGTGCCGATCGACCTCAAGGTGACCGAGGACGTCCCGGCGGGGTCGGTGGCTAGGGGCAGGGTGGAAACCGGGACTGCGATCAAGATCATGACCGGGGCTCCGCTCCCCGAGGGCGCCGACTCGGTCGTGCGGGTGGAGGACACCGAACAAGACGGGGAAGTCGTGACCATCCGCCAGAGCGTTCCCACCGGCACCTCGGTTCGGGCCGCCGGCGGCGACGTGGCGGCCGGATCGACCCTCGTCGAGACCGGGGTCCGCCTCAACTCCGCTCACGTCGGCGTGCTGGCCAACAACGGTTTCGCTCGATTGAAGGTGCACCGGCGGCCGGTGGTGGCGGTGGCCTCGACCGGGGATGAGCTGGTCCCAGTCGATGACGGCGACCTTGGCCCGGGCCAGATCCGAGACTCGAACCGGCCCATGCTCATCGCCCTCCTCCACGAGCTCGGAGTGCAGGTGATCGATCTCGGCCGCATTCCCGACCTGGAGGAGCGGTTGCTCACGACTTTGCAGGAGGCATCGGAACGGGCCGACGCCATCGTCACCTCGGGAGGCGTCTCGATGGGGGAGTACGACCTGGTGAAGTCGGCGTTGAAAAAGCTGGGCGACGTCGATTTCTGGCAGGTGGCAATGCAGCCGGCCAAGCCGTTCGCGTTCGGCAGCTTGTCGTCGATTCCGTTCTTCGGTCTACCGGGAAATCCGGTGTCGTCTTACGTCGCGTTCGAGCAGTTTGTGCGACCGGCGTTGTTGCACATGATGACGGCGCGTCGGATCCTGCGACCTCGTATCGCCGGACGGACGGAGACAGCACTCGAGACCGATCCTGAGAAGACCGTATTCGTGAGAGTTGTCACCCGACTCGAAGACGAAGTGCGTTGGTGTCGACCTTCGGGTGGCCAATCATCGAACGTCCTCTCCGCTGTCGCCGGCGGCGATGCCTTTGCCGTCGTCGAGCGAGGCATCGGACGCGTCGAGTCCGGCGAGGCCGTGGCACTCGAGATGTACCACTGGCCGGAGGAGAGGACGATCGATGAGCTCTGAGATACATCTACCGCATCTCACCCCGGCCGGAGATGCGCACATGGTCGATGTCTCTGACAAAGAAGTCACCGTTCGCTCCGCCTCGGCGGAGGCGATCGTCGTCCTGGCGGAGGAAACGGCCGAGGCATTGTTTGGAGGGACCCTGCCCAAGGGTGATGCGCTCGCGGCGATCCGCTTGGCGGGGATCATGGCTTCCAAACGGACGGCCGAACTGATTCCGCTGTGTCATCCGTTACCGATCGATTCGGTAGAAGTATCGGTGAGTCGTGTTGACGAGGGAGCGCGCATATACGCCCAAGTCACCACCACCGGCCGCACCGGAGTGGAAATGGAGGCGATGACCGCGGTGTCGATCGCCGCGCTCACCCTTTACGACATGGTGAAAGGCATCGAACGCGGAGTCGAGATTCGGGTGGTGCGCTTGCTTCGGAAGGCTGGCGGGCGCAGCGGAACCTGGGAACGCTGACAGTAGTTGTTTGCCACGAACTGAAGGGCTACCCTCCGCCCGCGAGCAGAGGGTCTTTCCGAACAACATGGTGACACCAGTAATAGTTGCGGGTCTGATATTGGCCGCAGTGTGGGGTCTGTACTTGCTTCCCGGCATGTTTGGGGAGCGGCGCAGCACTCCGCTCAATTCGACCGAGGAGTTCGATCGCCTGACACGGGTGATCGCCGACGTTCAGCGCCGGGCCTACGACGCCCGTCTATCGAACAACCGTGATCAGATGCGGACCCGCCGTCGTCGGGCGCTGGCGGCCCTGGTCCTCATCGCCATCGCCACTCTGGTTGTCGCCTGGCGCCGGCAATCGCTCAACTGGCTTTTGGTCCACA
>JBOGEW010000065.1:0-8641 GCA_050742075.1 Acidimicrobiia bacterium | reverse complement strand
CATCTACATCATGGAAGGCTGGAAGCCGCCCGAGTGGCGGGCACCCTGGCGCTCCCAAACACCAGCAGACTCCGTTATCTGGGAATAGGCGCGAACCCAAACAAACGCCGAGATGGGTCCCACCTGGTCAGACCTTCGGGCTGCGCCGCTCCGCGACGTACAAAGACAGACCCTCCCCTAAGCCCTTCAGTTCCACGGGCCCAATCGCGGTGAACGTGACGAACTCTGAATCCAGGCGATCGACGACCTCCTGGCTCACCAGGATCTCACCGGGACGAGCGAAGTCGCCAATCCGGGCGGCGACGTTCACGGTGTGGCCGTAGTAGTCGCCTTCACGGAAGACGACCGGGCCGGCGTGGATTCCGACATGAGCGGGCGCCATGCGAGCCTCGGCGACCGCTGCGACCATGGTCACTGCCGCCTCCACGGCCGACTTGGGCGTCGCGAAGTAGAACATCACACCGTCACCAAGCCATTTGACCGCTCGCCCTCCCTGAGCGACGGCCGGTCTCTCTACCAGGCGTTTCATTCGCTCCGCGAAGTCGGCGGCCGCCCGATCGCCGCGCTCCTGGGTCAGCCGCGTGTACCCGGTGATGTCGAGGAAACACATCGCCGGAGTGGTTTGGGCTCGCTGGTGCAGGCCCGCCCTTTCCAGACCCATGGCGATGCCGTCGATGATGTTCACCGACCATGCGTGTCGCTGTTGCCGGTGATAAATCGCGAGAACCGCCTCATCGGACAGTTCGGCGAGCCGAGGTGCGATCTCACTGGTGAACTGACCGACGTCTTGTTCGGTCCGACCGCTCTCCAACATCGGACCCACGATCTCGCTGCGGAACCACTCCGCTTCAGTTTCCGCCATCCGTCTCAGGCTTTCTCCATAAACGTGAAGAGCCTGCTCGATGGCCCCGGGGCGAAAGCCCAGCGACCTTTGGAACTCGACCAGGCCGAGGATGTCGAGCTCCTCTTCGCCCAAAAGGTCGTCGGGGTCGGGTGGGACGCCTCCGAGCGACTCTCTGATGCTGGCCAGTGTCTCCAGAGGAATCCCGGTCGATTCGCTGGCCTCGGCGAAAGTGCGATCACTGAGAGGCACGAACACGTACTGCCCGGCTGCTTCGATGAAACCAAGCGACAGGTGTCCCTCATTGACCAGCGTTGCAACCCCGTCGATCGGCAGGCCAGACTGTTCGAGCGTCTGGAGCACCTGAATCCTCCGGATGTCCTCGTCGGAGAACTCGCCCTCTCTTTCGACATCGATCAGACCCACCCCTGCGTATCGGGCGATTGACTCGACCTCCACCCCAGCTCTTCGCGCTGCCGCCTCGATCGTGTATGACATGGCCCGACGCTACCTCTGAGCCGAGTCCAGATCCTCCGCCCCTAGCGACGGGAACTCAGGAGACAGAAATGACAACGCACGCCGGAGGCCGGCAGACGCCGGCGATCGGGTCGGCGTCAAATTGGGGTGCCAACGCCAGGTCGACTACTACCACCACCAGGAGGGAAATCGCGAAGACCAGGAGATCGGCTAAGCGCGGGGGGCCGGGACGGAAGGCGTCGAGATCGTCGGTGGCCTTCTTGGCCGTCAGAAAACCGGCGATGAGCATCAATCCCGATCCGACGACAAAGCCCAGTCGTGCCTCCCTTTGACCGAATGTACCCCATTCGGGGCGATTACAAAACGGATCGATCAAGCGACGGTGACGATGACCGTGGCCGTGTCGCAGCTTCCGCTGGTGGTGCAGACGCGATAGACGAAGCTGACTGTGCCCGAGAAGGTCGAGTCGGCGGAATAGCGGATCCTCCCCCCACCGGCGACTACCGCGGTGCCGGACAAAGGCCCTTGCACAACCTCCAGGCTCGAACGATCGTAGGAGCCCGAATCGTTGTTAAGTACTCCGATATTGACTTTTTCGCTCGGACGGGTGGAGGCCTGATCGTCGTTCGCCACCAATGGCTCCGGGGCTGTCGTCGTTGTGCTGGCAGTGGTCGGTGGACTAGTGGTCGGTGGACTGGTCGAGCTCGTCGTTGCAGGGCTCGTCGTCGTGGTAGTCGAGGTGGTCGCCGTGGTCGAGGTCGTCGTTGCAAACGAAGTGGTAGGGCTCCCGGGATTTGATGGGCCGCTTGCCTGCGCCGACGGTCCTCCGCTGCCGCCGGCGGACGGGCCGCTGTCCCCTGGGTCAACGTCAACCGTGTGTTCGACAGGCGGACCCAGGCGATCCGGAACGAGGTCCAGGCCCGAGATTGGGATCAGTCCCGAACCGGCGGCGATAGTGACAGCGCCAGCTGTGACCACCGTCGCGACGTCCCTCCCCAGGGCTTGCAAGGGTCGGATCAGCGGGAGATCCGCCAAGCCTGCGAGTGGGCCTGTGATCCAGCGGAGCCTTCCTAGTGAGAGCTCCATAAGGGCTCTCACCACCCGGGGATCGAATTGAGTGCCGGAGTTCCTCGCCACCTCCGCTCGCGCCTCCGAGTGGGAGAGTCGTTGCTGGTATGAGCGGCCGCTGACCATCACGTCGTAAGCATCGGCCACGGACACAATCCGCGCCCCGACAGATATGTCGGTTCCCGAGAGCCCGGCGGGGTACCCGGAGCCATCCCATCGCTCGTGATGATGCGCAATGGTGAGTGCCCATGGCCCAAGCCAGTCGCGGATAGGGGAGATGAGTCGCATGCCTTCGACCGGGTGTTGTTTGACCGTGGCGAATTCATCCTCCGTCAAGCGGCTGGGCTTGTTGAGGATCTCAGCCGGAACAGAGAGCTTGCCGATGTCGTGCAATAACGCTGCCCAGCGCAGCTTGTCCCGGTCGTCGGAAGGAAGCGCCAGTTCAGTGGCCAGGAGGTCGGTGTAGGCACGGGTGCGCTCGGCGTGTCCTCTGGTTCGTCTGTCGTGCTGGGAGATCGCCGCAACCAAAGACAGGATGACCTCAGTCGCTTCAGCCAGGTCGGTCTTTCCTTCCTGGGTTGCCTGATCGAGACGGGCCTTCAATTCGGTGACGTTCCCTGTCCGGAGGGCCACCCCAAAACGCGAGGGAGTACGGTCGGGAAATGCGAGGCTGAGGTTGAGCAGCACCGAGAGCGGCAAAAGGCGGCGGCTAACGCGATCGGTGACGTGGGAAGCCAGCGTCGCCGCCCCGATCACCGCGCCCCACCATCCGATCACTCCCGAAAATCCGATCGGCGGCTCGAGCAGGGATCCCACCGTTCGGGCGGCCAGAAAACCGACCGCCAAAGGGGCCAGGAAGGCAATGGCCCGGACTACGAATGCAGCCAGGCGATGTGATCGCCAGCGTTCCCCGGGCGCGTTGGAGTCAAGGGTCATCCCCCGGGAATATCGGTCGGATCGGTCCCTTTTTGAACTGCTAACTAGTAATCGAGCGAATTGATGAACTCGGCGGCGGCGGCCTCGAAGCCCCCGGCCACCGCTTTCACGATCATCGGGAAGAGCATCGCCGAGAACAGACCCTGACTGGCCATCGAGAGCGACAAACCGACCCAGGTGGCCTCCCCATCAGGCTCGAGCCTCACGGCGATCTCGCCGGTCACCTGTGACGAGTCGATCTCCATGACCATGCGCTCCTGGCGGACAGCGACCTTTCTCATCGCTGCCCCGTGGAACTCCGAACCCGCGACGATGATCATGAAGCGATAGGCGAGCAGATCTCCGTTCTCGTCGAACCGCTCATCGCTGAGACGATCGACCCCACCGATCTTTTTCCAGGTCGACAGCTTCTGCAACGCTGCCCATACTCGCTCGGCATTGTTGGAGGCGCGCGCACGATGGTAAAAGTGCTCGCTGGCCATCTGGTCACGATAATTCCGGGCCGCCGAGGTTATTAGCCTGGGCTCGTGCCCCTCAGCGCCACCGACTTCCTTCGAGTAGCACTCGATCCCCATCGATTGGCGGTGCTCGGATTGGCTGCCTCGGGTCCTCTCGACATCGACGATGCTGCCTACCGGTTGTCGATCACGGTCGGTCAGGTGCGGAGGGCAGTGAGCCGTCTGGTTGAGGCAGGATTGCTCGATTCCAACCTGGCCTTGAACCGCCAAGCGCTCCGAGATCTGGCCGAGACCGTGCCCGCGGACGAAGCGGTTTCTCCTTTGGTGCTGGAAGGGCCTTGGTCTCCCGAGGAGAAGGACATTCTGGGCCGATTCTTCGTCGGTACCCGACTCACCGAGATTCCGGCGCCGCACGCCCGGAGGCGGGTCATCCTGGAGCGGCTGGCGCAGGAGTTTGAGGTGGGATTGCGCTACTCGGAAAAGGAGGTGAATTCGGTGTTGCAAACGTTCCACCCGGACTACGCCGCACTTCGACGGTTCATGGTCGACGAGGGGTTCTTGTCTCGTGCCGACGGCAGCTACTGGAGGAGCGGGGGTCGGGTCGAGGTCGACATTGCCTGAGCTGCGGTCGCTCGCCATGACGACCGACCTCTTCAATTACATCGTTTCCCACAGCAGTACCGACCAGATCTACGAGAGGATTCGCCGGGACACTCTCAGGTACTCAGAACCACAGGCCGGGATGCAGATCGGGGCGGACCAGTTCGCCTTGCTGACCCTTCTCACCCGGCTGGTTGGCGCCCGCTTTGCAATCGAGGTGGGAACCTTTACCGGCTCATCGGCGGCGGCCATCGCCAAGGGTCTGGTCGACGGGGGCAGGCTCCTTTGTTGTGACGTCAGTGAGGAGTGGACCTCGATTGCCCGCCGCCACTGGGAGGAAGCAGGTTTGTCCGATCGAATCGAGCTTCGGGTGGCGCCCGCCATGGACACGATCGCCGCCCTGCCGGCCTCGCAATCGTTGGATCTGGTCTTCCTTGATGCAGACAAGGGCGGGTATGTCGACTATTACGAGGCCTTGATACCGAGGCTCCGATCGGGCGGTCTTCTCATTGCCGATAACACACTGTGGAGCGGCGATGTTGCCGATCCGAGCGTTACCGGCGGGAACATCGACGCGATTCGGCGGTTCAACGATCGGGTTGCCGGCGACGTTCGCTGCGAGGTGGTCATCCTCGCCATTGGCGACGGCGTCACTCTGTGCCTGAAGCGGTAGGGTCAGGATCTATGGCAGACATCAATTCTTGGCTGAAGCGAATCGACGCGGTGGAGGCCCGTTTAGGGGTGCAGGCAAGCCGGTCCGGGGGAACCACTAGTGCCGATGCTAAGACCGGAGAGACCTGGGAGCGGGGACAGGTCTGGGGCCATCTGGCCGAGTTCATCGCCTTCTGGACCGAGCAGGCTGGCGACGTCATCGATGAGTATCGGGGGGAACCGGTCGTGTACGGTCGAAAGGGCGATAATTCCGCCCGGAGTGCGGCCATCGAGGGCGGCTTGGAGATGCCCATCGAAACCCTCTGGGAAGAGGTCCGCTCCGATCTGGCTGAGTTGAGGAACTTCCTCAACGCTCTGCCAGAGAACTGGTCGTCGGCGGTCGGAAGTCGTGACTCGCAGGGAGAGGTGCGCGCCGAGGACATCATCGAACGGACTCTCATCAGCCATCTCGAAGAACACGTCTCGCAACTCGAAGCAATCTGATGGGGGGGCTCCTTTCCTTCCACGCCCACCCCGACGATGAGGTGATCGGGACGGGCGGGATCCTCGCCCGCTACTCGCAGGCGGGGGAGCAGGTGGTGGTGGTCACCGCAACCGATGGCGCAGAGGGTGAAATCCACAACTACGACGATCCCGATTCGATCAGAGGGCGGTTAAGCGACGTCCGGGCCGGGGAGATCCGGGATGCGCTCGCTTTACTCGGGGTCAAGCATCACGAGTTCCTCGGATATCGCGACTCGGGAATGATGGGAACCGACGCTAACCAGCATGCGAACGCTTTCTGGAATGCCGACCTATTCGAGGCAGCCGGGAGACTGGTGCGTCTGATTCGTCGTTTCCAGCCCGAAGTAATGACGATTTACGACCCCTTCGGTGGGTACGGCCATCCCGACCACATCCAGGTCCACCGGGTGGGAATCGCCGCCTTCTTCGGTTCCCGCGACCTTGGGTGGTACCCCCTCGAGGAGGAAGAGGAGTACTGGGAGCCGCGCAAGCTCTATTGGGGAGCCTGGAGCCGCGGGCGGATGAAGGCCTACTCTCGATACTTCGAGGAAGCTCGAGAAGGAGATCCCGAGGAGCGAGCCTGGTGGCAGAACCGTGGCATCCCTGACGATGAAATCTCGGCCATCGTCGATGTCAGCGAATTCGCCCATCTGAAGATCGAGGCATTGAAGGCCCATCGCAGCCAGATCCCCTCCGACTGGATGATGCTGCGGGTGCCCGAGGAGGCACGATCGGAAGTATTCGGAACCGAGCTTTTTCAGAGGATCTTTTCAACTGTTGAGAGCCCCTTGCCAGAGAATGATCTGTTCGCCGGTCTGCGGTGACCGCCGCAGACAACTGGCGGCAACAACTCGAAGCGTGGAAGATCCCTGATGAACTCCTGGCCGCCGTCGACCAATCCCCTTACGGTTGGCCGAAACGCCTATGGAAAGAGCGCGGAGAGCGAGGACTCGGAGAGGAAGCGACGACTCCGACGACGGAGATCGCCAGCCAGCTCGCTGGCCCAGGCGGTGCCGTCCTCGACATCGGGGCAGGCACGGGGCGAGCATCTTTCCCACTGACTCGACTTGGCCACCCAGTGACAATGCTCGAACCAAACCCAACCATGGTTTCCAGCTTGCGTGAGCTGGTCGCCGACCGGCCGGTGGCGATCGTCGAAGGCCGGTGGCCCGAGGTCGCAGAATTCATAGACCCGCATGCGGTGGCGATGTCGGCCCATGTCGTCTACGACGTGCCCGATCTTGTGCCGTTCCTTGAGGCGATGGACCAGAAGGGCTCGGGGGCGGTTATCGAGATGACCCCTGAGCATCCCTGGAGCAATCTGACCGAGCTGTACTACGAGTTTCATCGCTTAGCGCGGCCCGACGGCCCTACCAGCGACGACTTGGTGGCGGTCGTCCGCGAGCTGGGCCGGGTCCCCGAGGTCGAGCGGTGGAGCCGCCCGAGTGACATGGCCTACGAGTCAGTCTCGGAGATCATCGAGATAACCGGCCGGCGGCTAGTGCTGCCGCCCTCCCGCTGGCCGGAGCTCGAGAAGCATCTCTTGCCGCGTATCGTCGGCGAACCGGGGGCGTTGCAGGTGAGCCCCCTCGACCGAGAAATTACGACGGTCTGGTGGAGGACGGCCGATAGCCTCTAGCGGCCATGCTGGTTGCCCGCGATGTCCGGCTCGAAGTTGGAACTCGTCTCCTCGTGGAGGGGGCCTCTTTCAGCCTGCAACCAGGGGACAAGGTGGGTCTGGTCGGTCGCAATGGGGCTGGGAAGACGACCCTATTGCGGACCCTGGCTGGTTACCACCCACCCACTTCCGGCTCGGTTCTTCGTTCTGGCAACCTCGGATATTTCTCGCAGGAGGCAGTGCTGCCCGATCTAGAGCGACCGGACATGACCGCCCTCGAACGCATCCTCTCAGCTCGGCAGATAGGTGCCCTCTTGCGCCGCATCGAGGAAGCCAGAAAGAAGATGGAGCGCCTCGATGGCGACGCCCGTGACGAGGCGATTCGCCGCCATGCGCGGCTACAGGACGAGTTCGATACCAAGGGTGGATATGTGGCGGAAGCGGAGGCCAAGCAGGTAGCAGCCAACCTGGGAATCGGGGTGGCGGAACTCGAACAGCCCGTGGCGACGATGTCGGGGGGGCAACGCCGTCGGGTCGAGCTCGCCCGCATCCTCTTCGCCGAAACGGAGACGCTCCTCCTCGACGAGCCCACCAACCACCTCGACCTCGACGCCAAGGCCTGGCTGGTGGAATATTTGTCGGGGTATAGGGGCGGGATGCTCTTGGTGAGCCACGATCTTCCACTGCTCGACACGGCGATCACCTCGGTGCTGGATCTCGACCATGCTCGCCTCGAGCCCTACCGGGGGAACTACTCGAGCTTCATTGTCGAACGGAAGAAACGCCGCCAACAGCGCGAGCGCGAGCGTCGTCATCAGGACGAGGCGATCGAACGCCTTGAAGCCAACATTCGCCGCTTCAAGGGCACTACCGAGAAAATGGCGAAGACCGCGCGGTCCTGGGAGTCGCGGGTCGAACGCATGAAGGCGGACCTGGTCGAGGTGCAAAAAAGGGGGAAAGGGGTTGCGGTACGGTTTCCGCAGCCCGATCCATCGGGGGTGATACCGCTGTCCGCCACCGGGCTGGCGAAATCGTTTGGCGACAATCTGGTCTTTGTCGATGTCGATGTCACGGTCGAACGGGGGGAGCGGCTCATCATCATCGGGCTCAACGGCGCCGGAAAGACAACGCTCCTGCGGATCCTGGCTGGAGTGGAGACCTCAGACCTGGGCGAGGTCAAGCTCGGGCACAAGGCAAGCCTGGGCTATTACGCCCAAGAACACGAGCAGATACAAATCGGGGTGACGGTGCTTGACCATGTCCGCTCGGTGTCGGATCAAACCGATCTGGTGTTGCGAACGCTGCTCGGCCACTTCCTGCTGGCCGACAAGATCGATCAGGACGCCTCGACGCTTTCCGGCGGGGAGAAGACAAAGCTGGCCCTGGCCATGTTGGTGGCGGCCAGACCCAATGTCCTGCTGCTCGATGAGCCAACCAACAACCTCGATCCCCAGGCCAAGGAGGCGC
>JBOGEW010000064.1:0-4295 GCA_050742075.1 Acidimicrobiia bacterium | reverse complement strand
GTATATAGGCCTGTCGCAATGCGGCGATGCGCACAATGCTCTCTACCAAGACGGTCTCACCCCGAAAGGCCAAGTCCTCTGCTTCCCATTCGGGCTCTCGCTGCGCCCGAGCGATGCGGAGGTTGGCGGGTCGGAATTCGGTGCCGTCGAAAGTGTCGAGGGTGATCAATTTCCAATAGAGATGTTCGTTCGGCGGCGCCGAAGGAGACACCCGGGCAATGAAAACGACTTCGAGATTGTCGGCGATCAAGTCTTGTTGGAGGGAAGCGAAGAGGTTGTAGGTGACACCTCCGAAGAGTCCGCCGCCGAAACCGGTCGGGTTGCGCCAGGCCACCATGCCCGATTCCGGCACTGCGGCTGCAAAACGGAACGTGGAAAACGTGCCGGCCAACGCCACGACTACGACCATCAGGATCGGCATGCCGTGGGTATGCGATGGCAATGCCTGACCAGACGGTCGCAACCGTGCCCGACCACCGCTGCGATCACTGGCCGCCGCCCAGAACGCCACTGCCCCGATCGCGATCAGCCCGGCCGGAGCCCACCAATCGGGCGGTCGGCGATCGAACGTGGCGGCCAGGAGATAGAAAGCGAGCGTGGGAATCGTGGCCCGGAGGGGGCGCCGGGCTAATAGGCCGGAGATCGCCAGGGCGCCGAGTGTCCAGAAGACCACCGCCAGCACAGCCACGAGACCCGGCGAGGCGGTCACCGGAGCCGATCCGTAGCTGATCAACTCGATGGCAACGGTCATCTCCGCGCCTACTGCGGCTGGCGTCGCTCGGGTGGGGAGAAGCCCGGCGGCGAGGGTATTGGCGGCGGTGAGGCGAGCAAAAACGAGGGAAGCACCTCCGAGGCCGAGAAGGAACGTGAGGATCAAGCCGAGGCGGGCGAGGCGAGCTGCGGCGGTAATGGAGGCTCCGATCAGGGTGGCCACTAGCAGCACCGGAACGAGATCGGGATCGGTGGGCCCGGGCTCGACCAGCCGACCCATCCGGTGGAGGGCGAGCGCAAGCGCGCCGAGGCAAGCTAGGAGGCTGAGGCGGGTGCCCATGTCCTCACTCCGAGTTGGCCAAAAGCCAGGCTCCAAAGCGGCGCCCACTTTTCTCCCGTCCCTGCCACCAGGGTCTTCACGGCAAGTCGCTGGAAGTTCGACAAGAGCGGTCCCGGGCTGTCGGTAGCGGCGAGCAGCACCCCGGCTCGGAATTGGCCTTCGAGCAAGCGCAGCACTGCCAGCAGGTCTTCATCTGGTGTTCCGGTCACCAGAATCAGGGCGCCGCCTTTTCCGCTTCGACGCAGGCGACTGGCCACAGCTCGCAGATCGATGGCCGGGTGCGGCTGGATCTTGGCGAGCTCCTCGAAGGCGCTCTGCGCTTGCGCAAGATCGATCAGTCCTGCTCCCATCCAGAGATCGGCGGCGAAGCTGGCGGAGAGGTGCACCGAAACGGAAGCCACCCCGCGCACCGCCCGCTCGAAGTCGTCCGGCGTCGCGTAGTTACGTTTGCGGACATCGAAGAAGACCAGGGCTCGCGATTGCCAGGGGGTCTCCATCTGGCGGATCATGAGTTCGTCGAGGCGGGCAGTTGACGGCCAGTGGACTCTGCGGAGGTCATCGCCCTCCTGGTAGCTGCGGAGGGTGTAGAAGTCCTCGCCTCCGCGACCGCTGTGTTCGGGACGGCTAGCGCTCGTGGCGGGGTCGCGGCCGCGCACATTGGGATAGCCCGACAGGGCTTCGACCGCCGGGTAAACGATCAGCCGATCATCGACCCCGTGTCCGCTCTTCTTACTTGCCAATCCGAAAGGGTCGCGGACCTCGACCTCAGCCGGGCCCACTTGGTAGATCCCCCGAGGTCGGCAAACTATTTGATAGGAGGCCGAAGCGGAGGATTCCCCCGGGAGGGATCCGATCTGGAAATGGGCGGTGCCGAGTCCGCCGACCCCGTCTTCCACCGTCAACGAGAACGCCGCCAGGCGGCGCTGGTTCTCGATTCGCAAGGCCACCGCGGCTCGTTCCCCCTCATGAACCATGCTGGGTTCGAGCTGGCGAGAGATGCGGATTTCCGGACGGAGGGCACGGGTAATGACCAGGGCACCGATGACGCCGGTCAGCAAAGCCGCCGCCGCGGCCAAGAGCTCGATCTCGCCCAAGACCACCCAGGCGAGAAGGAGGGCGAGGCCCGACCCGAAGACCGAGGCGCCCCGAGGGGTCATCGCTAGCTCGACCGGTGAATCGGAATCTTGATCCCCTCCAGCACGGCCTTGAGCAATTCCGGGGCTGTGACCCCCCGCATCTGAGCTTCGGGGCGAAAGGTGAGGCGATGTTCAAGAACCGTTCCGGCCAAAGTCTTGACATCGTCGGGAGTGACGTAATCCCGTCCCTGCGAAGCCGCCAGGGCTCTCGTCGCCCTTTGCAGGTAGAGGGCCGATCGGGGGCTGGCACCCAGGAGCACCTCGGGATGACGGCGGGTGCCCTCGATCAGGTCGATGATGTAGCCCCGGACCGAGCCGACGACCTGGACTTGTCGAGCGATCTCGATCATCTTGGCGACATCGATGTCGGTCACTACGGCTTTGAGGTCGTCGAAGGTCGAGCGGAGGCTGTGGGTCTCCATCATCTCCAGCTCTTTGTCCCGACTGGGATAACCCACTGCCACCCTCATCATGAAACGATCGAGCTGGGCCTCGGGGAGGGGATAGGTGCCCTCGTGCTCGATCGGGTTCTGGGTGGCGACCACCATGAAGGGCTCGGGAAGGGCACGAGTCACCGCATCGGTTGTGACTTGACGCTCCTCCATGGCTTCGAGCAAAGCCGCCTGAGTTTTGGGACTGGCGCGGTTGATCTCGTCCCCGACGACGATGTTGGCGAAGATGGCACCGGGCTTGAATACAAAGGTCGACTCGTGCCGATCCCAGATGGAGACTCCGGTGACGTCGGAGGGCAGCAGGTCGGGAGTGAACTGAATGCGGTTGAACCCGCAGTCGATCGATCTCGCCAGCGATTTCGCCAGCAGGGTTTTTCCTACCCCGGGCACGTCCTCGATCAGGACGTGCCCCTCGGCGATCAGGCAGACCAGCACCTGCTCGATCGGAAGCCTCTTCCCCTGGATCACGCGCTCGATGTTGTCGGCTATGGCCGCGAACCGATCGGCGAACCGATCGACCTCGGATTGATTGAGTGCGGTCATCGCCGGGCGTCGTTTCGCAGTGATAAGACCGGCAGATGCGACACCGAAAGAGTGTGTCCGAACACGCCTTCGCTCATGTCTGGTCCCTTCCGTGCATGTCGCAATAGTCCCTGGAGGCTTAATGGGCGCCCGGTAGGCTGCACCCTATTCAGGGGTGAATCTAAAGGAGGCTCCGGTGGGCCGTGGACAGGCGGCGTCTGAGACCCAGAATTCGGGCGAGGGGAGATCGGACTTCGATGCGGGGGAGATGGCGGTCACTCGTTCAATCGCGACGGCCAATCACACTTTGCGAGCTCCGACCCAGCTGCTGCCCAGCTTGATCTCCGCCTCCTACGCCTTTCGTGCCCGCCGATGGTGGAAGCGTTCGCCATTCTTGCCGCTGCCCGACTCGGAGTACACGCGCTGGCGCCTTTACACCGCGTATGGCAATAAGCGTCAGCGTCCCTCGTTTGGCGACATCGCCACTTTCGCGGTTTGGCGGCAAAGCATCCGCCGTGTGGTGGAGATGAGGAGCCAGTGACAATTGCCGGCCTTCGCCAGCGACTCGAGAACCTCGAGGGGGTGGCTTCGATTCAGCTCGAGCTGGCCGACACCGGACTGTCGGGAATCCGGGTAACCCTTTCTGAAGGAGCCGAAGAAGCAATGGTCCTCGAACGGATACGGGCAATGCTGGTGACCTACGGCTTACGGGCTCCGGAGCAGGTGACGGGCTCCCGGATGGAGTCCGCAGACGAGACCGACCTGGTGGCGGTCCTCAGTCAAGAGGGAGAAAGGTTACGGGTCGAAGTCAGGGGAGGTGGCGAGTCGGTGAGCGCCATCGTCGATCCGAGCCCGATCAGCGCGGCACGGGCGGTAGCGGCGGCCCGGGCGCAACTCCTCGGCCAGCCAGCCCCCG
Organism: Acidimicrobiia bacterium; assembly: GCA_050742075.1. GTDB lineage: Bacteria > Actinomycetota > Acidimicrobiia > Spongiisociales > ZC4RG35 > JACCTH01. Next base: position 218 of record JBOGEW010000064.1, on the reverse strand, counting down.
AAGTGGTGTGGATCGGCCTCGACCAGATCGGTTCCTTTTCGGTCCTCACCATCCTCGCGGCCCGGGCAGATGAGAAGGTGTCGGCGGGATCGGTGGTGGTGGAAGGGGATTGGGCCCAGGCCCTCAACCGCGCCCTGGCCGCCGCCTCCGCCTAGGGTTTCTCCCCCCAGCGAGCGGAGCGAGCGTTGGGGGGAGTGGCCCGAAGGGCCGAGGGGGGC
>JBOGEW010000063.1:0-4924 GCA_050742075.1 Acidimicrobiia bacterium | reverse complement strand
GGTAAAACCAACCCGTGCCTCGTCACTGCTACGTGCTCCGAGTCTTTACCCGCAACGGCGAGGGAGGCAACGCGCTGGGGGTCGTTACGGACATCCTCGGCCTTGACGAGGACAAGATGCAACGCATCGCCACCGACCTCGGATTCTCGGAGACAATCTTTCTTCGCTGGTTCGACGAGCCCCGACCCCAGGCACGAATCTTCACTCCCACCTACGAGATGCCTTTCGCGGGGCATCCGCTGGTCGGAGCAGCCTGGCTCCTCCTCAACCTCGGGCCCCAAGATCCTGGAGCTATCGAATGTTCGGTCGGCACGATCGGCATCTCCTCCGATGGCGACACCACCTGGATCACGGCTAAGGGGGGCCAGCCCGTCAGTTCGGTCGACGGTGATCTCAACGACTGGGTCGTTTCGAAGCGGACCCTGGTCGTCGAGATGCCGCTCCGCTACCTGCTCGTCGAAGTCGAGACCCCGGCGGAAGTAAGTCGGGCATCGGTCCCCAGCGAAGTTGCCGGGTTCGACTCGATTTACCTGTGGGCCTGGGCCGGAGAAGACAAGATCAAGGCCCGATTCTTCATCCCTGCCGCCGGAATCCCCGAGGATCCGGCGACCGGAAGCGCGGCGATGGCGCTGGCGTCCTATCTTCGCAAACAGGGCAGAGATGAGGGAAACCTCGTAATTGAACAGGGTGAGGAGATCGGCCATCCATCGATCATCCGGCTGCGCTGGGACCGATCGCACACCTCCCTCGGTGGCGAGGTCCGAAAGGACGAGGTCCGGTTTCTCAGCATTTGATTAGCGAAAACTCGATGCCATACCCTCCGCAGGTGGTAGACGCCTCCGCCCCGGCATCCTCGGCCAATCTCGGCCCCGGCTTCGACGTGCTGGCGCTGGCGCTCGAGCTTCGCTGCCGGGTCGAAGCGGTCCCGGCCGCCGAGTGGACGATCGAACATGTCGGACCCGAGCGACCCGAGGGTTCGGCGGATGCGGTTCTGCTCGCGGCGCAGCGAGCAATAGGCATTGCAAGTCCGTTGCGGTTGACAGTTGACAACCAAATCCCGATCGGGAAGGGACTCGGCTCATCGGCTGCCGCCGCCACCGCGGGTGCGGTGGCAGCTTGGAGAGCGCTTGGCCAGGAGCCAGGCGACCGGCAGGTCTTTGACCTCGTTGCGGCGATGGAGGACCATCCCGACAACGCGGCTGCCTCGGTGTATGGCGGCCTGGTGCTGTGTGCCCACGACGGTCGGGTCTTGCGACTTCCCCTTCACCCCGGATTGATACCGCTGGTGGCGGTCCCCGACACAACCCTCGCCACCAACGAGGCCCGGGCGGCCCTGCCCGATCGCCTGGAGAGAGCGATGGTCGTCCGATCGTTGAGCCGGCTAGCGGCTCTCGTGGCCGGGCTGATGAGCGGAGACGAGCAGCTCTTGGCCGCGGCTTCCGGCGACGAGATGCACGAATCCCCCCGCAATCCCCTCCGACCCGAGGTGGGGGAGGCTGTTGCCGCGGCCCACGCCGCGGGCGCCGCCCACGCCGCCTGGTCCGGTTCGGGGCCGGCGGTGGTAGCGTTGGCTGATCCAGCACGCGTTGTGAGAGTGGCGCGGGCCCTCGAAACAGCCATCGCCGGTGGCAGGGTGCTGGAGTTGAAAGTGGCCGCGACCGGCTACGAGTAATCATCCAGCTGCCTGTTGTTTTGACCGGCCCGAGCTGGGCGGCCAACCTAATTCCGTTTAATCAATCACGTTTGAGGATTCATGGGTTCACTGATCAAGAAGAGACGCAAGAAGATGTCCAAGCACAAGTACCGCAAGCGTCTCAAGGCCAACCGCCACAAGAAGAAGTAGCGCTTCGCGCCTTTGGGCTGGTGGATAGGCAGAGCCGCCCTCCGAACCCTCGGTTCGCAGAAAGGGGGTTGAGGGACTAGTGGTCTTTGAGGAAGCGCTCGATCTCGTCGACCAAGCCGTCGGTAGTGCTCCGGCTTTCTTCTTCCATCTCCGCTTCGAGTTTGCGCACGTACTGCGTTAACTCTTCGTTACGAGCCAGGGCGGCGTCGACCGAAAACCGGAATTCGATGCTGGCAGCCGCGAGATCGGATGCGGGGACCTCGATCTCCATGGTCTCTCCTGCCTTTCGGACCAAGGCATACGTGGCTGGCGGATAATCAGCGCCCCCCAGGTAATGGGGAACGGCTGCCCAGATCGACATCGTGTCGAAACCAGCTTCGCCTAGCTGCTGGGTCAGAACGCCAACGATGCCGGTCGGCCCTTCGTAATTGGTAGAAGCAATCTCGTGACGAGCGAGGAGATCGGGATTGGGGCTCGACCCGACGAGGGGGGTGGGGTGACTATGGGGCACTTGCCCCAGGAACGCGCCGAGCAGGACCACTCGGTCAACGCCGATCGATCCCAACACCTCAGCGACGGCTTCGCCGAATGCACGCCAGCGCACGTTGGGTTCTTCTCCGAGGAGGACCACCAGGTCCCGATCGGGGAGATGGAGGGCATGAAATTCGTTGCGCGGCCAGTGCACGGTGCGCATTCCCGAGTCGACGAACTCGACCTGAGGCCGTGTGTCGGTGAAGTTGTAGAACTCGTCCGGATCGATCAGCGCAAAGGCGTCTCCTTCGATCGTGGCGATCAGGTGAGCGGCCGCAGACGTCGAGCAATTGCCGGCGTCGCCCCACCCAGAGAAGGCGAGCAATGCCACCGGTGAGCGCAACTCGGGATGGCGGAACCACTCGACATTTGCCATCCGGACACCCTACCGGCCCCGCCGTTTTCCGTCAGGTGAATGAGCCGCCGAACGGATCGCGGCCTAGACGTAGCCCTCCGGCACGGGGCCGATTACTTCCATCCTGTGTCTAATGGCGAGTTCCGCTAAGCCGTCGGGGTCGACTTCGCCACGGCCCAGAGCCGCGCTGAGTTCCTCGAAATATTCGACCATTGCAGCAGGCGTGTACAGGTTCAACTTGCGGCTGGGGGTGTCTCCTACGCGGAAGCCGTGGGGGATGCCGGCAGGGATGTAGACAAAACTTCCGGCGGGACAATAAAAGGCTTCTTCTCGAATGAAGATTGTGTACTCCCCGGCGACGACGTAGAAGGCCTCGGCCGCGTCATGGTGGATATGCATCGGTGGCCCGAAGCCGGGAGGTTCGGTTGCCTCTAGCAAGCTAAAAGTTCCCCCGGTCTGTGCTCCAGATGCTTTCAGAGACATCTGAAAGGCTCCGAGTTCTATCGACTGACCCTCACCAGGCCGGAGAATCATGGTTGCTTCGGGACTAGTCATCGTATGTCAGGGGAGTCTGCCACCGGAGCTATTTTGCTCTGTTGATCAAAGTGGCGCGGGACTGAACCCTCGGAGGCGCAGGCTGTTGATCACCACCGAGACCGACGACAACGCCATCGCGGCCGCGGCCACCATCGGATCGAGAAGACCGACTGCCGCCAGCGGGATCGCAGCGACGTTGTAGGCGAACGCCCAGAAGAGATTCTGTCGGATGACCGCAAGAGTTCTTCGGGCCAATGCCACGGCCGTGGGCACGAGAGCGGGGTCCCCTGACATCAAGACCACGTCCGCGGTCTCGACGGCGACATCGGTTCCGGTGCCGATGGCTATCCCGATATCGGCCGTCGTAAGGGCCGGAGCATCGTTGATGCCGTCACCGACGAAAGCGACCTGTTGGCCCTTCGCCTGCCAGCGCTTGATCTCGTCGGCCTTGTCGCCAGGGAAGACCTCGGAGACCACGTCGCCGATGGCGAGCTCCTCGGCAATTGCGTTGGCCGTACGGGAGTTATCACCGGTGAGCATGCCCACCCGCATGCCCATGGCTCGAATGGCGGCGACCGCGGCCTTGGAGGTCGGTCGGACTTCATCGGCCACGGCCAGGACCGCCCGCGCCTCCCCTCGATAGCCGGCGAGAAACGCCGTCTTTCCTTGCCGCTCAAAGCGGGCCATGGCCTCCAGATAGGCATCGGCGATCAGGAGCCCACGGTCGGCGAGCAGCTTGGGTTTTCCAGCGACGACCTCGGTTTCGCCGGCCCGACCTACGACTCCCAGACCAGGGACGGCCTCGACCTCCGTTGCGTCTCCGACCACAAATCCGCGCTGTTCCACTCCCAGGGCAACGGCTTTGCCGATCGGGTGACCGCTCGCGGCCTCAACAGCTGCCACCAGCGGAAGCAGATAGCTCGGTTCCTCATCAGTCTCGAGATCGGTGAGTGTCATCGCTCCGGTGGTCAAGGTCCCGGTCTTGTCGAACACGAGGGCTTCGATGCGTTGGGCGCGTTCGAAGACTTCGGGATTTTTGAAGAGCACCCCCAACTCGGCTGCTCGGCCACTCCCGACCATGATCGCTGTCGGCGTCGCCAGCCCCAGTGCACAAGGGCAGGCGATGATCAGCACTGCCACAGCCGCTCGCACCGAGTCGGCAGCCGAATGCTCGGTCGCGAGCCAGACGATCAACGTACCTAACGCGATGGAGATGACGATGGGGACGAAGACCGATGAGATGCGATCAGCGAGGCGTTGCACTGGCGCCTTCCCAGACTGCGCCTCCTCGACGAGGGCGATGATCCGGTGCAGGGTGTTCTCCTCGCCAACCTTGGTGGCCTCAACCAAAACCAGGCCTTGTTGATTGATGGTCGCCCCCAACACCTCCTGGCCCTCGACTTTCGCCACACCGACCGACTCACCGGTGAGCATCGATTCGTCGAATGATGAACGACCCTCGATGATCACACCATCCGTCGGCACTTTCTCCCCTGGTCGTACCACCATCACGTCGCCCGGCATCAGGTCTTCGATGGCCACAGTCCGATCGCCCCCGCTCGTGCGAACCGTCGCCTGTTTGGCTCCCAACTCAAGAAGAGCGGTCATCGCTTTGCGAGCCCGGCCCTTGGCTCGTGCTTCCAGCCCCCGGCCCAGGG
>JBOGEW010000062.1:0-3893 GCA_050742075.1 Acidimicrobiia bacterium | reverse complement strand
TCGAAGGCCTGGCCCAACGCATCATCGCCAACGACGTGCCGGAGACGCTGCACAATCGTCAGCTCTACACCCTCGATCTGGGAGCTCTCGTCGCCGGTTCTCGTTATCGGGGCGACTTCGAGGAGCGGTTGAAGAAGGTCCTGAAGGAGATTCGCACTCGGGGCGACATCATTCTTTTCATCGACGAGATCCACACCCTGGTCGGCGCGGGCGCTGCCGAGGGAGCTATCGACGCCGCCTCCATCCTGAAACCGATGCTCGCTCGCGGCGAGCTGCAGACAATCGGCGCCACCACGCTCGAGGAATATCGCAAGTACCTCGAAAAGGACTCAGCTCTCGAGCGGCGTTTCCAGCCGGTGCGGGTCGAAGAGCCGTCGGTTACCGACACGATTCAGATCTTGATGGGTTTGAAAGAACGCTACGAGACTCACCACTCGGTTCGTTTCACCGATGCAGCAATCGTCTCGTCGGCCAACCTGGCCGATCGTTATATCTCTGACCGCCACCTCCCGGACAAGGCGATCGATCTGATCGACGAAGCCGGGAGCCGCATGCGGATCTATCGCTCCTCATCGGACCCCGATCTCGCCGAGATCGATCGCAAGGTCACTGACGTTCGCCGGCAGAAGAACGAAGCCGCCTCGGCCCAACAGTTCGAGCGCGCGGCCCAGCTCCGCGACCAGGAGCGAGGCCTTCTCGCCGACCGTATCGAGCGGGAGCAGACTTTGAAGGACACTGGTGGCGAAACCGGATGGGTGATCGACGAAGAGGAGATCGCGCAAGTGCTGGCGCAGTGGACCGGTATCCCTGTCCATCGCCTCACCGAAGAAGAGACCGCTCGCCTGGTGCAGATGGAATCTGAGCTCCATCAGCGAATCATCGGCCAGCACGACGCCATCGTGGCCGTATCGAAGGCCATTCGGCGCACCCGAGCGGGCCTGAAGGACCCCAAGCGTCCTTCCGGTTCGTTCATCTTCCTCGGTCCATCCGGCGTGGGAAAGACCGAGACCGCCAAGGCCTTGACCGAGTTCCTCTTCGGAAACGAGGACGCCCTCATCCAGCTCGATATGTCTGAGTACATGGAAAAGCACACCGTCAGCCGGCTCGTCGGCTCCCCGCCCGGATACGTGGGTTACGACGAAGGTGGCCAGCTCACCGAGGCCGTGCGGCGCAAGCCCTTCTCGGTCGTGCTTTTCGACGAGATCGAGAAGGCCCATCCCGACGTCTTCAACACCCTCCTCCAGATCCTCGAGGATGGGCGCCTCACCGATGCCCAAGGTCGGACGGTTGACTTCAAGAACACCGTCATCATCATGACCTCCAATCTCGGCACCCGCGACCTCCGCAAGAAGTCGGTGGGATTCCACATCGATTCCGACGATGTCACCTACGAGGCCATGAAGGACAAGGTCACCGAGGAGTTGAAGCGCCACTTCCGGCCGGAGTTCATCAATCGTCTCGACGAGATCATCGTCTTCCACGAGCTGACGCTCGACGAGATCAAGGCAATCGTGGACTTCATGCTGAAGCGGGTTCGGACTCAACTCTCCAGCCAGGGTCTCGATCTAGTGCTCACCGACGACGCCAAAGTCTTCCTGGCCAACAAGGGATACGACCGGGAGATGGGCGCCCGTCCTCTACGTCGGGCGGTGCAGCGTCTCCTCGAGGATCCGCTGTCGGAGCGGGTCCTCCTCGGTGAATTCAAGGCCGGATCGACCGTGTTGGTCAGCGTCGAAGAGGGGGCCGACGAGCTCTCCTTCGAGGCCGTGGAGGCCATACCCCCCGAGCCGGCTCCCACTCACGTCGCCGCCGTCAACGAGTAGATCTACCTTCCGACCCTGGGCGGCGAGGCTCGATCCCCGCTAGATCGCTAATCTGCGCTCCGGCGGGACAAAGCACCCGCCGACCACATCAATTGGAAGGAATACAACTGTGAGACAACACCTACGCGTGCTGTCGCTTGTGGCGGTAGCAATGCTGGTGCTGGTGGCCTGTGCGGGCGGCGACGCCGTCACGACGACGGCCCCTACTACTGATACCACCGAGCCGATGACCGAAACCACAGAAGCCCCCACCGACACCACAGAGGCCGGCTCAACGACGACGGGAGCAGCCGCTGCCGCTTGTGATGGCGCCGTCGGCCTGGTCTTCGACATCGGTGGGCGGGGCGACCAGTCGTTCAACGACTCCGCTGCCGCCGGTCTCGAGCGAGCAGCCGATGAGCTGGGGATCACCTTCACCGAAGCCTCGCCGAACGACGACGGCTCCAACCGGGCCGAGCTGCTCCAGCTCGCTGCCGACGCGTCGGATATCGTGATCGCGGTCGGTTTCCTCTTCGAAGGCGACGCCGCCGCGGTTGGCACGGAAAATCCCGATACCAGTTTCGCGGTCATCGACTCACCGATGCTCGACTTCACCGTGGATCCGCCCGCTCCCTACGGGGACAACATTGCCGGTCTGGTCTTCTCCGAAGAGCAGGGCTCCTTCCTGGTCGGCGCCGCCGCCGCTCTCAAGTCGGCCACGGGCACCATCGGGTTCATCGGCGGCGTGAGTGGTGTCGGTGGGCTAATCGAGAAATTCGAAGCCGGCTACATGGCAGGCGCCATGACGGTCAATCCCGACATCGAGATCCTTCGCGAGTACATCACCGCCGCGCCTGACTTCGACGGCTTCAACGCTCCTGACCGAGCCCGCGAGATCGCCCTGGCGATGTACGACGGCGGCGCTGATGTCGTCTACCACGCTGCCGGTGGATCGGGAGCCGGGCTCTTCGAGGCGGCTTCCGTGGCGAGCGACACCTCCGGTTCCAAGGTTTGGGCCATCGGAGTCGACTCCGACCAGTACAACACGGCCGACCCGGCGGTGCAGGAGTTCATCCTCACCTCAATGCTGAAGCGGGTCGACGTGGCAGTCTTCGAGGCGATCCGGGCGCAGTGCGAAGACACGTTTACCGCTGGTGAGACCCGTTACGACCTTTCGGTCGACGGAGTCGGCTACTCCACCTCGGGTGGGTTCGTCGATGACATCGCCGATCAGTTGGAGGACTTCAAGGCTCAGATCATTGCGGGCGACATCGTCGTTCCCACGGATCCGGCCGAGGTCGGCGCCTAAAACAACGACCAACGTCTAAACAGCGTCTGAGAGCGGGACCGGCCTATTGTCCGGTCCCGCTCCCTTATTTACCGGAGGATTAGTTGGCGGCCGCAATCGAGTTGTCAGGCATAACCAAGCGATTTCCCGGAGTGGTTGCCAACGATCAAGTCAATCTCACGGTCGAGGAAGGCGAAATCCACGCCATCTGTGGTGAGAACGGCGCCGGCAAATCCACGTTGATGAAGATCCTCTATGGGATGCAGCAGGCAGACTCCGGGACGATGAAGGTCCACGGCCGGGAGGTCCGATTCGCCTCCCCTACCGAGGCCATCGAAGCCGGTATCGGCATGGTGCACCAGCACTTCATGCTCGCCGATCAGCTCACGGTGCTCGAGAATGTGATTCTCGGTGCCGAACCGACGAAGGTGTTGGGTCGGATCGATTTCGACGAGGCGGAGAAACATCTTCAAGAAGTGGGACGGGCCTACGGTCTCACGGTTGATCCCCACGACCTGATCGAAGAGCTGGAAGTTGGCGAGCGACAGCGGGTCGAGATCATCAAGGTGCTTTACCGGGGAGCGAAGATCCTGATCCTCGACGAGCCCACGGCAGTCCTCGTCCCCCAGGAAGTGGAAGAGCTCTTTCGCAACATGCGGGGCCTCAAGGAGGACGGGGCCACGATCCTCTTTATCGATCACAAACTCGACGAGGTCTTGGCCATTGCTGACACCATCACGGTTCTCCGGGATGGAAAGACTGTCGCCAGCGTCAAGCCCGATGAGGTGACGGCGCACGACCTG